>JBASJO010000607.1:0-4650 GCA_049655365.1 Rhodoferax sp.
TGCTGGGTTCGCGTCGGCATGCCGGTGCTTGGGCCGCCACGCTGCACGTTGATGATGGTCACCGGAATCTCTGCAAAATAAGCCAGACCGATGAACTCGGTCATCAGCGAGACCCCAGGGCCCGACGTGGCGGTAAAGGCGCGCGCACCGTTCCAGCCGGCGCCCACCACCATGCCGATCGAGGCTAGCTCGTCTTCGGCCTGGACGATGGCAAAGCGGTGTTGCCCGGTGGCCGGGTCGATGCGGAATTTCTCGCAGTACTTCTGGAACGCCTCAGGGATCGAGGTGCTTGGGGTGATCGGGTACCAGGCCGCCACCGTGGCGCCGCCATACACCAGGCCCAGGCCTGCCGCGCTGTTGCCGTCGGTAAATATCTGGTCGCCCACGTTGTCGGCGCGCTGCACCCGAATGCCCAGCGGCGCCTGCATGTGCTGCTTGACGTAGTCACGCCCCATGTGCAGCGCCTTGATGTTGGATTCGAGCAGGCGCTCCTTGCCCTTGAACTGCTCGGCGAAGAGTTTTTCGAACACCTCGGCGTCCACGTCGAGCAGCACCGACAGCGCGCCCACGTAAATGATGTTCTTGAACAACTGGCGCTGGCGCGGGTCGGTGTAGGCGTTGTTGGCAATCTCGGTCAGCGGCACACCCATGTTGTGCACATCGCCGCGAAATTTTTCGGCCGGCATGGGCCGTGTGCTATCGAAAAACAGGTAGCCGCCGGGCTCGATTTCGGCAATGTCGGCATCCCAGGTTTGCGGGTTCATGGCCACCATCATGTCAACGCCGCCGCGCCGGCCGTGGTAGCCCTTTTCACACACGCGGGCCTCGTACCAGGTCGGCATGCCCTGGATGTTGCTGGGAAAAATATTGCGCGGGCTCACGGGCACGCCCATGCGCATCACTGCCTTGGCGAACAACTCGTTGGCCGAGGCCGAGCCCGAACCATTGACATTGGCAAACTTGATGACGAAATCGTTGATGGCTTCTATGCGCTTCATGCGGCCTCCGGTTGGGCAATGTGGGCTGCGGGCGTGGGCTGGGTGTCGCGGCACCTGGGCCCCGCCTGCGTGGTGTTGAGTAGGAACTTCTGCATGTCCCAGGCGCCGGTGGGGCAGCGCTCGGCACACAGGCCGCAGTGCAGGCAGACGTCTTCGTCCTTCACCATGACGCGGTTGGTCTTGAGTTCGGCGGACACATACAAGTCCTGATCCGTGTGCGTGGACGGTGCCTTCAGCCGGGTACGCAAGTCGGCTTCGTCGCCATTGGCGGTGAAGGTGATGCAGTCCATCGGGCAAATGTCGACGCAGGCATCGCACTCGATGCAGGTGTTGCGGTTGAACACCGTCTGCACATCGCAGTTCAGGCAGCGGCTGGCTTCCTTGAAGGCGGTGGCGGCGTCAAAGCCCAGTTCTACTTCCACCTTGATGTTGGCCAGCGCCTTCTCGGCGGCGGCCCAGGGCACCGCAAAGCGAATGTCATTGGACACGTCGTTGCGATAGCTCCACTCGTGAATGCCCATTTTTTGCGACATCAGGTTGACCATGGGCGGCGGGCGCCGCGCCACGTCTTCGCCGCTAAGCATGCGGTCGATCGACACCGCCGCCTCGTGCCCGTGGGCCACGGCCGTGATGATGTTTTTCGGCCCGTACGCGGCATCACCGCCAAAAAAGACCTTGGGCACGGTGGACTGGAACGTGCCCTCACCCAGCACCGGCAAGCCCCATTTGTCAAACTCAATGCCGCAGTTCCGCTCGATCCAGGGGAAGGAGTTTTCCTGGCCAATGGCCACCAGCACCGTGTCGCATTCCAGCAGCACGTCGGGCTCACCGGTCGGTACCAGGCTGCGCCGGCCCCGGGCGTCGTATTCGGCACGCACAATCTCAAACGTCATGCCGGTGAGCTTGCCATTCACATGCTCCACCGATTTGGGCACGTGGTAGTTGAGGATCGGAATGCCTTCGTGTTGCGCGTCTTCCTTCTCCCAGGGCGAGGCTTTCATTTCCTCAAAACCGCTGCGCACCACCACCTTCACGTCCTTGCCGCCCATGCGGCGCGCTGAACGGCAGCAGTCCATGGCGGTGTTGCCGCCACCGAGCACAATCACGCGCTCGGCCACAGTGGTGGTGTGCCCGAACGACACGTTGGCCAGCCAGTCGATGCCAATGTGAATATGCGCCGCTGCTTCCGCGCGGCCCGGCACATCGAGTTCGCGCCCGCGCGGTGCGCCGCAGCCAACAAACACCGCATCAAAGTTCTGCGCCAGCAGGGCTTGCATGGAGTCCACGCGCTGGTTGTTGACGAACTTCACCCCCATGTCGAGGATGTAACCCGTTTCCTCGTCAATCACCTCTTCGGGCAAGCGAAAACGCGGGATCTGCGAGCGAATGAAGCCGCCGGCCTTGGCCTCGCCCTCAAACACCGTGATCTCGTAACCCAGCGGTGCCAGGTCTCGTGCCACCGTGAGCGACGCCGGGCCGGCGCCCACACAGGCAATGCGTTTGCCGTTGCTTGGCGCAATGGCGGGCATGCGGGCGGTCACGTCATCCTTGAAATCAGCGGCCACGCGCTTGAGACGGCAAATGGCCACCGGTTCGGGCTTTTTGCTGTTGTTCTCCTCCACCCTGCCACGCCGGCAGGCGGGCTCGCACGGGCGGTCGCAAACGCGACCCAGAATACCCGGAAACACATTGCTCACCCAGTTGATCATGTAGGCGTCGCTGTAGCGACCCTGACCAATCAGCCGGATGTATTCGGGTACGGGAGTGTGGGCCGGACAGGCCCACTGGCAATCAACGACCTTGTGAAAATAGGCCGGATTGGTGACATTGGTAGCTTGCAAAGTGGTCTCCTTGCCCTGCAAACGTTGACAAAATGATGCTGCAGGTGAGGGGGGATGCTACGCCCATCCGCCGCGCCGCCCCCCATAAAAACCCGCAATTTGTCCATTTCCTGATCCAGATCAAAAAACAGACTTCCGCAAAAATAGGCTGAAAACTTGATTTGCCTCAAACATCCCGACCGATCGGCCGCCAAAATGATCTCCTCACAGCCCAGGAGAAACCATGAATCCACTACAACACATTGAACAATTCAAGGCCCTTGACGCCTGCCACCAAAAAATTCACGAGCAACTGGCCGAGCTGGCAGATTTGCTGGAACGACTGGATACCGAGAGCGACAGCCCGCACTGCCGCCAAAAGGCCAAAACCATCGAAGCGTTTTTTTCCGAGGTTGCCCGCCCCCACCATGCCGAAGAAGAAAAAAATGTGTTCCCAGCGCTGCTTGCCAGCGACAACGCCGAACTGGTGCAGGCTGTGCGCACCTTGCAGCAAGACCATGGCTGGATCGAACAGAATTGGCTGGAACTCGCCCCCATGCTGCGCGCCATCGCCCTGGGCGAAGACTGGGCCGACCCGACCGAACTCAAACACAACGCGGAAGTGTTTGTGAGCCTGTGCCACGACCACATCATGCTCGAAGAGTCACTGATCTACCCCGAGGCCAAAGCCCACCTGATCAAGGACTTTGCCAGCCGTGCGGCGCGGCTGGCAAAGTCATAGGCATTCGCGGCGATTTGGATCGGAACCAAGACTTGTTTTGACGAAAGCCGAAATTTAGTCTATATTTGGCCGAAAAATTTCCATCAAGGCTACCATGTCGCTCGTCGAACAAATCAAGCCCATCTCGTACCTCAAATCCAATGCCGCAGATATCGTCAAGAATTTTGCGACCAATCCGGAAAGCATCATCATCACCCAAAATGGTGAGGCGAAGATGGTGGTCATGGACATTGGTGCCTATGAAAGGCAGCAGGAAACGATGGCGCTGCTCAAGCTTTTACATCTTGGCAAAAAAGATTTGCAAGATGGCAAATTTCAATCCGCAAAAGATTTCTTCAGCGAAATGGACGCAGCGGAATGACACGCCAGGCGATCGTCCTTGACGGCGCCAAGGCAGACTTTTCAGACATCAAGAAATATGTCAAGAAACAGTTCGGCGACTTGGTTTGGGCCGAAGTGAATCAAGAGTTCAAAAACACCATCGGGCACATCACCGCCAACCCACACCTCGGCACCCGCATCGACGAGCTCGGCACCCTGGGCTATGACAATTACAGAAAGACTTTTGTGCGGCAGACACGGATCATTTACGAATTCGACAGCCAAAAATTAATCGTCCACATGTTTATTCATGCCAAGAGAGATTTCAAAGCGCACCTGGAAAAAAGACTCCTTTTGCCGTAGCGGCCGGCAAACTCATGCGCATATACTTTGCGCATAAAACATGGAGTTCACCAATGCTGAATTTTGAACAATTCCCAAAAAGGGCGACCAATTTATCTTTTGAAGGCCTGGCAGGGACCTGATTCTAAAAATCCCAAAAACCAGAAACCCCCAAACTCGTCGGTTTCACTGCTTGGGGAAATTACATGTTGCCGACACACATAAACAAAAAGCCCCGTCAGGGGCTTTTTGTTGGCTGGCCGAAAAGGCCGGGAGGTCAGAAGCGGTGGCGAATGCCGAAGGCCAGACCAGTGGAGTCGGTGCCAGCCGAAGCCGTGACACCGCCCAGGTAACCATAGCCGCCGGGGGCAACCTGCGCAATGGCACTGTTGTCGAACCGCACCAGCACGGCGCTGAGGTCGGTGCG
>JBASJO010000608.1:0-2684 GCA_049655365.1 Rhodoferax sp.
CGAAATGCCCGCCCATCAACGCATAGCCGCCAAAAACCGAACCCAGAACCACCAGATAGCCAACAATTACCAGCACGATGCGCTCCCGCTGAAAAACCTTAAGTGAATAAAACCACGGACGGACCTACTGCTCTTTTGACGGCCCCTTCGTAGATAACGACAGTCTCAAGAAAAACTTGAGGGCAAATACGCAAATGCTTTGCAAAAATCCGTCGCTAGCAGAAAGCTGCCTCATGTAAAGAGCCTAGCCAGGTCCAATACGGCTCCGTGAAGCCCTTGCCCCTACTTTGTCATCCCGGACTTGATCCGGGATCCATGAATTGCGGGTCAAGCCCGCAATGACAGGCGAGCGTCGAGCGCAGGCCCGCAATGGCAAGTCAAGGTTTTTTTCTCATCCCGGCGCAGGCCGGAATCCATGACACGCTCAGCGCTCGTCAGGCACGCGCCCCATTCATCACGTCCGCAAGCCACTGCGATGATGAAATGGCGCCCTTGTCCACCTTCTTGGGGGTGACGACTTCGGCATCATCCGGCTTCACCTTGCGCGTCTTGCCGGCACGCGATGGCGGGCGGCACAAAACGCAGACGTAGTTGCTTTGCGCATCATGGGCATGCGCCACGAAGAGCCCGGTGCAGCGCGTGCAGCCACTCAACTGCAGCATGTCGCTGTCAAAAAATCGCACCAGGGTCCAGGCGCGGGTGAAATCCAGCACCGGCTCGCCACCCTGCAGGCTGACCTGCTCGGTATACAGGCGATAACTCTTGATGATGGCATCGATCCGCGAGCACTCCCCCTGACCCACCATGAAACGGTAGATGTTGTAGAACATCGACGCATGGATATTGGCCAGCCAGGTCATGAACCAGTCGGTCGAAAAGGGCAACAGCCCCTTGGGTGGTGAACTGCCCCTGATTTCCTTGTACAGCTTGATCAGGCGGTCCCGGCTCAGGCTGGTTTCAGCTTCCAGGAACTGCAAACGCGCACCCAGCTTGATGAGGTCCATCGCAAGATGAATTTCCTGCGCTTCACGAACGACACTTTTAGCCACCATGCCGGACCTGCCTAAAAGACAGGTGCGCCGACTGTGCTGGCCGCGCCAGGCGCCAGTTCATCGGTCCGCCTCGACGGCTTGCCCGGAAAGAAGAATGGCGGTATGGGCCTGCTGCAAGGCCAGGCTTTTGCCGTCAAGCGCCAGCGCCGACAGCATCGGCTGGTCGTCAAACCTGAAACGGCACAACAACAGACTCGACGCCGCCAGCTTGACCGTTTGCGACAAGGACAGGCCACCCAGCAGGTCGGCCAGCTCGCGGCTCATGCCCAGGCGGAACATGGCGGTAGCCACGTCTTCCTTCACCAGCCGCTGCGCCAGCAGCAGATACGTCAAATTCAAATCACCAATCTCGTTGGTGGTACCGGCCTCAACCATTGTGCACTCCTAAATCCCTGACACCCTGCTGTTTGCATGAGTGGTCAGGACAAACCCTATTCAACTTGCCACCGGCCGTCATGAACTGGCTTCAATTGCCTTGGAACCGGTTCATTCAGACTGTTTTTCGTAAACAACTGTAACAAGTGAAAAACAAGGTGTCAAGCGATTTAAGCGATTTTTTCGATTTAATCGTAAAAACAACTTCCAGCGATTCAGGACTGTCTTCGCTCGGGTGTCGGCGGTGCCAGCGCCTGTGCCAGCGCCGTGAGCAATTCAGGCACCGGGACCGGCTTGTTCAGCAGGCGGCTCACCCCGTAGCGCTTCACCACGGCGGGCTCTAAACGGTCGCGGAAGCCGGTGCACAGCAGGATCGGCAGACCCGGGCGCAGGCTGTGCAGCCGCAGCGCCAGCGCAATGCCATTCAGGCCAGGCATGGTCTGGTCGGTGATCAGCAGGTCCGGCTCATGGCCCTCGGTCTTGAAGAGGTTCGCCAGCGCGACCGGGTCATTGAACAGCCTGACGCGGTAGCCCCAATCCTGCAGCAGCTCACCCAGGTAACGCGCCACGGCGGGTTCATCATCAAGCACCCAGATGAGTTGCCCATTGCCCCGTGGCATGTGGCTCTGCTCCTGCCGCCGGTCAGGCAGGGCGGCCTCTGGTTCGACAATCTCGAACAGCAAGCGAAAGCGGGTGCCCTGGAACGGCCGGGCGTTGATCAGGACATGCCCGCCCGAGCGCATCAAAATACCCTGCACCACCGACAGGCCCAGCCCGGTTCCCTTGCCCACATCCTTGGTGGTGAAAAAAGGCTCGAACAGATGCGGCAGGTCTTCAGGCGCAATGCCGTTGCCGTTGTCCAGCACGTCAATGGCCAGGTAACTGCCCGTGAGCCGCTGTTGGCAGGTGGCACAAATCCGGTTGTCGATCAGGACGCGGTGCATATGGATCTCGATCAGGCCCTGCTCATCAATGGCATCGCGCGCGTTGATGATCAGATTGACCAGCATCTGGTTGAGCTCGCCCGCGTCCATGCGAATGTGCAGTTGCTCGTCAATGCGGCTCGACAGTTCGATGCTGGAGGGTATCGACGCCCGCAGCATGGCCAGCGCCTCGGCGATCACCTCGGCGGGAGAAATCACGCCCATCTGGGTGTTGGGTTGTGTGCGCGTAAACGACAGCATCCGGGCAATCAGTTCCTGCGCCCGGTTGCTCGCCGAAATCACCTCGCCCAGGTAGGATGCCAGCTTGCTGTTC
>JBASJO010000609.1:0-2615 GCA_049655365.1 Rhodoferax sp.
GTATGCGCGCCCAGCATCGGCGGGCTCAAACGCACGCCCAACCGCTGGCCGTCCATGGTGAAGGGGAACAGCGTGGCTTTGCTGGTCTGCCCGGCGCGCGCGCCGTCGGGCAGCGTGATGTCGGCCAGGCCGCCGGTGGCCAGCAGGTGTTCGTCGTCAAACAGTTCCTCTGGCTTGCGGATCGGCGCGTAGGGCAGCTTGTTGGCTTCCATCAGGTCGCTCAGCTCTGTGGCGCTGTAACGGCCCAGGCGCTCGCGCAGGATGGGCATCAGCGTGGGGCGCTCGCGCACGCGGTCGTTGTTGGACGCGTAACGCGGGTCAAGTTTCAGGTCCGTAAAGCCGAAGACATCGCAAAAGGTGGTCCACTGCGCGTCGCTCACCGCCGAGATAAAAATCTGTTCGCCGTCTTTCACCGTGAACACGTCGTACACCGCCCAGGGCGAGATGCGCGCCGGCATCGGTGCCGCGGGCTGGCCCGTCATGGCGTACTGCAGCATGTGCTGGCCGACCAGAAACACGTTGTTCTCGAACAGCGCGCTTTGCACCTCCTGGCCGCGCCCGGTGATGCCGCGCTGGATCAGCGCGCCCAAGGCGCCAATCGCGCCAAACATGCCGCCCATGATGTCGTTAACGCTGGTGCCTGCGCGCAGCGGGTCGCCGGGGCGGCCGGTCATGTAGGCCAGGCCGCCCATCATTTGCACCACCTCGTCCAGGGCCGTGCGGTGCTCGTAAGGGCCGGGCAAAAAGCCCTTGTGGCTGACGTAAATGATCTTCGGGTCTTGCTTGGCGAGGGTGGCGTAATCCAGCCCGTATTTGGCCATGGTGTCGGGCTTGAAATTTTCCAGCACCACGTCGGCGCTCAGAGCCAATTGACGCGCCACCTCGGCGCCCTGCGGCTTGTGCAGGTCGATCGCGATGCTTTTCTTGTTGCGGTTGAACATGGGGAAAAAGCCGGCCCCGGCGCCGAGCAAATGCCGGGTGCGGTCGCCCTCGATCGGTTCGACCTTGATCACTTCGGCGCCCATGTCGGCCAGCACCATGCCGCAGGTGGGACCCATGACCATGTGGGTGAATTCGACCACGCGCAGGCCGGTGAGGGGAAGCTGTTGGTTTTGATTTATTGGCATAGCGTTCATGGTGGAAGACTGTTCTGTGGGGGTCAATTGCTGGGCAAATTTGGTAATGCTTCATTATCTGTTTCTGGCGCAACGGGTTCTACCAAAGGGTTCGCCGTTCATGAAGGAGTTCTCTTGCTTAACGTAAACTGGTCCACAGTAAATGTTTGTATGGTGCGGGCGATCACGACTGGCAATCGCGGCATCGCGAAGATTTGTTGCAATGCCTGGCCTACACCAGCCTGTTTGATACGCCCAGAGTGGTGGCCTGCCTGGCTTACCCTTGCCCCGATGACCAATGGGGTCGGCTCAGCCGAGAAGGTCGCGTGTTGTCACGTGCCACGGTTCGCCATGGGCTGCGGCAAGTGGAAGTTGCATTGCTGGCGGTGCCGATGTCGGGCGATGTCAAAGAGGTAGCAACCCAGTTGGGGCGGCTGTTGGCCCCGACTACTTGACGATATGTATTTGATATGCATAATAGAAACATGCAATTCGAATTTGATGCTGTCAAAGCGGCCAGTAACCTGAAAAAACATCGCATCAGTTTTTCAGACGCTGAGGCAGTGTTCTACGATGACAGGGCGCTGACGATGGAAGACCCGGATGCACAAGGCGAACAGCGATTTTTGACCATTGACCTGGATGCATTGGGGCGGGTATTGGTGGTGTGCTACACCGAGCGCGAAGAACGCATGCGCATCATTTCTGCTCGCAAGGCCGAAAAACCTGAGGTGAAAAACTACTATGCGTAAAGAATACGATTTCAGCACCGCCAAGCGGGGTGCAGTGGCTCAAAGTCCGGGCAAAACCCGCGTCACCATCATGCTTGATGATGATGTGATTGATGCCTTTCGCGCCCGCGGCGATGCATCAGGCCAGGGGTATCAGACGTTGATCAATGCCGCGCTACGTGCCGCCATTGACCCCGACTCCGCACCTGTGACGCTAAAAACCTTGCGCGCTGCGCTCGACGAACGGTTTGCGTTGGCGGCCTGACAAATTCAAATTCAAGTTCAAGGTATGCGTACGGCATTGGGTCAGTCTTGATCTTGCCAACATTGTCTACGTTTTAGTTAAAGCTGTTGCGCGCCGTTGCCAAGACCGTTGTCAGCATCATTCCTTAAAATCGAATGATGCAAACCTCGGCAACCTCTCTGCGTGCGCAAACTTTCAAGCCTGGCTTCAGCCAGCCGCGCGCCGTGCTGTTTGACGCCTACGGCACGCTGTTTGATGTGTACAGTGTGGCGCAATTGGCCGAGGAACTGTTTCCCGGCCACGGCCAGGCCTTGAGTGTGTTGTGGCGCGACAAGCAGATCGAATACACCCGGCTGGTCACCACCAGCAACCATGGTGCGCACTACCAGCCGTTCAGCGTGCTGACCCGGGCCGCGCTCACTTACGCCATCAAGAAACTGGTGGTGGGCAGCGCGCAAACCCTGACCGATGAGGCGTTTTTACTTGAGCACGAGCCCGCCATCGAGATGCTGCTGGCCCAGTACC
>JBASJO010000610.1:0-2201 GCA_049655365.1 Rhodoferax sp.
CAACTGGTGAGCGTCATGGCCACGATCAGCGCGCCGACCCCGGTGGCAAGGTAACGGTGCAGCATTTCGATCCAGGCCTTGGCCTGCGTCACCGGACCGGTGGGCATGGCAACCTGCTCCGCGGCAATAGCGTGCTGGGCGCCCAGTGGCGAGGTGCTGCCGTAACAACCCGGCCAGTCCGGGCAACCCAAGCCCGAATCGGTGAGCCGGGTGAAAGCGCCAAACAGGATCAGATCGAAGGTCAAGAACAGCGTGAACAGGCGCAGTGCCTGGGCGCGCTGCAAGGGCGCATGGTGGCGGTTGCGCCAATAGACCCAGGCCAACGGCCCCAGGGCCAGCAGCGCGCCCACCAGCAGCAGGCTGGCCAGGGGTGTCAGGTCGTAGAGGGGTTGCGCGTTCATGGGGTCATTGGCCCGCAACGCCAGCCTGGCGCCCTGGTGGATCCCACGCCAGGGAGGCCCGCAGCAAATGCGCCATGTCACGTTTTGCTTTGCTGGCAGCGACACTGTCAAGTTGCGAAGGAAAGCGCATCATGGTGTTGCCCATCGGGTCCACCACGTAAATGAAGTCTTGCTGAACTTTGCCAGCGGGAGCGGGCAACCAGCGTGCCAAGTGCGCAGCGTCGACACGCAGCACGGTCGCACTGTCTTTTTTCAGGCTGGCTGCCAAGGTCGGATCCACCGGTGCCTGGTCATTGATCAACCAGAGCCAGTCCAGGCGGTCCATGTCCTTGCCCAGCATCAAACGGAACTGGCGCAATACCGTCAACTGCTTTTGGCAGTCCTGCAGGCAGGCGCCGCCATCCACCTTGACCAGCAACCACTGCGCCTTGAGCGATGGCAAAGCGAGACTGGCGCCATCCAGGGTACTTGCCTGCACTTCGGGAACAGCACGCACCGGGGTGATGAGTTCCCCGAGCCCGGCCTGCCCTTGGGGTCGCACCACGTAAAAAACAAAATAAGCCACCAGGACCGGCAGCGAACAAGCCAACAGAATGGCCAGCAATTTCAGACGGCCACTGGCTAGCGCGCGCGCCGCCTCGCCCGGCTTGGGCAGCGAATGCACCGTCAGGCCCAGCACTTCATCCGGTGGCGACGGGCTCATGACGACGCACCTTTACGCAGGCTGGCGAAAAAGAAGAAGAACAGCAGGGCCACGGCCATGCCAAACCACTGAAACGCATACCCCCGGTGCATGCCAACGCGGTCTTCGGGCGGCGCCCAGCGGCGCACCAGCATGTCGGGTGTATCACCGCCGGTTTGCTGCAACACCACGGGCTGCAATGGATGCCCAAGCTGCTGCTGAAAGCGCTGCAGGTCCACCCGCGACCAGAGCTTGGCTTGCGCCTCGGGACGGTCCGGCATCAGGAAAAAATTTTTGGTCGATGGCACGTTGGCGATGCCGGTAATTTTGACCCGTCCCTCGGGCGTGGCCACCACGGGCAGCACCGAGCGCCCCTGCGTCCAGCCGACCCAACCGCGGTTGACCAGCACCCGGGTGTCACTGCCTTCAATTTTCAAGGGGGTGATGACGTGAACACCAGGTTGGTCATTTTCCTGGCGGTTGTCCAGAAAAATCTGATGTTGTGCCTCGTAGGTTCCGATCACGGTAAATGCAGCATCCTGAGCGGTCTGGGCATCCAGCAGTTGACCCGACATCGGCGTGGGCCCCAACTGGCTGCGCTGCGCGCGTTGCGCCAGCTCCTGGGCCAGGCGCTCACCCTTGCCGGCCTGCCATAAGCCCAGGTAAATGAACATGGCCAGGCCCAGCAGCATGGCCAGCGTCGGGATCAGACGAATACGGAGACGATTCTGGAACATGGGCCTGTGGTTAAAAAGCATAATGCAGTCAAACTTTTCAAAGAGACTGTGATGCTGGCGAAAATTTTAATTCTGGCGACCTTGGCACTGATTTTGGTAAGTCTATTCAGTGCGCTGGCCTTGCTCTTCAAGACCGACGACCCTGACAAGCGCAAACGGGTGGTGCAAGCCCTGACCGTGCGCATCAGCTTGTCCATCGGCCTGTTCCTGACGCTGTTGGCCAGCTTTTACTTCGGCCTGATTCCAGGCCGCGGGTGATGCCAGAAGCCCATCTGAGTGGGCTTGAAGGTGAAATGTTCAGGTGCGGTGTCTGCCTCAGAGAATGTAAACAAAGACAAACAAAATCAGCCAGACCACGTCGACAAAGTGCCAGTACCAGGC
>JBASJO010000611.1:0-4526 GCA_049655365.1 Rhodoferax sp.
ACCAAGCCCCGCAGGCGCAATCTTGCGGGGCTTTTTTGTGGGTGCAAGTCCCGATGCGAGCTGGTCACAGTGAGCAAAGTGAAACGAAACTGCGTGAGGGCGACCGATCGTGGGAAGGAAGCGTGGAGCGTAAATCGTGAGCCGATGAACAAGAACCGCATAGACGGCGCTGTTGAGCGGAGCGAGTGGGCCCATTACCATGAAGCTCTTGTGACCAAGTCGAGATGGCGTAGACGCGGCGGTTGTGCGATGAAGGTGGTGGCGTAACAGTGACGGTGTCATCAAGCGCGTGTCGACCATTGCGTATTTTGATCAGCTGGGAGTACCAAGGCTGTCATGACCTCAAGGTCTCGAACCGTCCGGTGCGAACCCGCATGCCGAGTGGTGTGGCAGGGGTGCCTCCGACAATGGAGTTCCCCTATGTCGATCCACTCCTCGTAACTAATATCGACAATCTGGCAAGCAGATCAGCACATCCAACAATTGCTAACAGGCCTTCTGGCGTCATTCACGGCCAAAACTCCAATGACTCCTGCTGCTGCACTGCTGCCAATCGGCCAGAAGCTTCCAACGGTGGCAGCGGGTCGAAATGAGACTTTGAATTGATCTGCAAGACAGGATTGGAAAGATGCGGAGAGTTGCGATCAGCGATGAGGCGACGGCAGGCGTAAGCATCCATTTGCAATCTTCCGCAGGTTCACGACGGGTGTTATCAGGTATCTAGCAGAACGGAATTGAACCTGGGTCCGCACCCACCACCATATACAAACATCCCAACTGTTATCAGTTGGGATTTTTTTAGTCTAAAAAAATCAATAATGACAGTTACTTACGTGAACTGCCTTTTATATTTCTAATAAGTCACTGGTCGATATTCCATCAAAAGATCATGTCAGCAATGGCCAAGCCGGTGGCAACCGACACGACCGTGGCCACCAGACCGGGAATCATGAAGGAGTGGTTCAGCACGTAGCGGCCGATCTTTGTGGTGCCTGACAGGTCAAAGTTGATGGCGGCGATCAGCGAACCGTAGGTCGGAATGAAGAAATAGCCATTGACTGCCGGAAACATGCCGATCAGAAACTGCGGGGGTATGCCCAACACCACACCCAGCGGCATGAGCGCGCGGGTGGTGGCCGCCTGGCTGTAAAGCAAGACAGACGCCAGGAACAAACCGAAGGCAAAGGTCCAGGGTGCCACTTTCGCCCATTCGCCGATGGCGGGAATGATCAAGTCCTTGTTCGCCGAGATGAAACTGTCGCCGAGCCAGGCCAAACCGAAAATGCCGATGACGGCCACCACACCGGCACGCAAGGTGGCTGTTTTGGGGACTTCGTCGACGGGCACTTTGGTGACCAGCAACATGATCGCCGCAATGGACATCATGATGACCTCAATGACGATGGGCATCGACAGCGGGCTTTTCGCGCCTGGAAGTTGCCGCAGTTGCGGAAAGAACCCGAACAACACGACCAAGGCCACACCGCTCAGAAAAACGTAGGCTGCAAGCTTGGCTGCGGGCTTGAGGGCAGGGCGCTCGGAGGGCGGTTGTGGTGCGGGAATATCACCGGCAGCAAGACGCGCCTGGTAGACCTGGTCGTCCTTCAGGTCCTTGCCGATGAACATCGAGACAATGGCTGCTGCGATGACACCCATCAGTGTGGCGGGTACGCAGATCAGCAAAATCTCCCGCAGTCCCCACTCGGTCATGCCTTTTTCAGCAAACAGCCCGATCATGGCTGCCGTAGCGGCTGCCACCGGGCTCGCCGTGATCGCCTGCTGCGAGGCAATGGTGGCTACGGCCATGGGCCGTTCCGGACGAATGCCGCTGCGATGTGCCGTTTCGTAAATCACCGGCAACAGCGGGTACACGATGTGGCCGGTTCCGGCCAGGAAGGTGAAGGTCCAGGTGGTCAGCGGTGCCACGATGGTGACGTATTTGGGGTTGGAGCGAATGATGCGCTCGGCGATGCCGACCAAAAAGTCAATGCCGCCCGCTGCTTCCATGACCGATGCGGCCATGATCACCGCCAGGATGATCAGCATGACGTCGATGGGCGGTGAGGTCGGGGTGATGCCAAATGCGCCGATCAGCACCGCCAAACCTACCGCACCCCAAAGGCCCAGGCCGATACCTGAAGACCGTGCGCCCATCCAGATGGCGGCGAGCACCACCATGAATTGCAAAACAATCGATAAAGTCATTTTCTTTTCCTCTGTCTTTCAATGGCGGGCGTTAGCCCGGTTGGGTCACGATCATTGCGCGAACTTCGGGCTGATCAGGTTTTCGAACGAGAACACCTCGTCCCAGTGTTGCTGGGTCATCAGCTGGCGCTCATGGACGACGATGTCATGCAGCGATTTGCCGGTCTCGTAGCCTTCGCGGGCGATCTCTGCACATTGCTTGTAGCCCAGGGACGGTTTGAGCACGGTGATGATGCCGAGCGAGTTCAGCACCATGTCGCGCGTGTGTTCCGCGTTGGCCGTGATGCCCTGGATGCAATTGACGTTCAGACTGTTGACCGCATTCTCCATGGTGGAAATGGAGGTGAACAGCGCGTAGGTGATGACGGGTTCCATCACGTTCAACTGCAATTGCCCGGCCGAGGCCGCCAGCGTGACTGTCAGGTCCAGGCCAATCACCAAAAAGCTGGTCTGGTTGACCACTTCCGGGATCACCGGGTTGACCTTGCCCGGCATGATGGAGCTGCCCGGTTGCATCTGGGGCAGGTGAATCTCATTGAAGCCACAGCGTGGTCCCGAGGCCAGCAGGCGGATGTCGTTGCAGATTTTGGTGAGTTTGGACGAGGTCCGTTTGAGCACGCCGGACAGCAGCACGTAGGCCCCGGTGTCGGAAGTGGCCTCAATCAGGTCGCCGGCCAGGATGAATTCGGCACCCGTCAACTCGGACAGATACCGTGTGGCCAGCTCCGGGTAGCCAGGCGCTGCGGTGACCATGGTGCCAATGGCGGTGGCCCCCAGGTTGATCTCATGCAGGAACTGGCGAACCTCGGCGATGCGCTGCACTTCTTCGCCCAGGGTGGTGCCCCAGCCGTGGAATTCCTGACCCAGCGACATCGGAACGGCATCCTGCAGATGGGTACGTCCCATTTTCAAAACTTTCTCAAATTCCTTGCCCTTGGCGAAGAAAGCACTCTGCAGCCGCCGCAGCGCGTCCATATAGCTCTCAAGCCGCAGAATCAACGCCAGCCGGAAGGCAGTCGGGTAGACATCGTTGGTGGATTGGCCAAAATTCACATGGTCGTTGGGGTTGACGAATTGGTACTCGCCCTTTTGGTGGCCCAGTTGCTCCAATGCCAGGTTGGCGATGACCTCGTTGGCGTTCATGTTGGTGGAGGTACCTGCACCGCCCTGGATGAAGTCGGTGACAAACTGGTCGGCCATCTCACCGGCGATCAGGCGGTCGCACGCGGCCGCAATGGCATTGGCGATAGGGGCATCCAGCACACCCAAGTCCCGATTGGCCAAGGCGGCTGCCTTTTTGACGTAGCCAAACGCCTTGACGAAGTAGGGCTCCGTCGACATCGGGATGCCGGTGATGTGAAAGTTCTCTTTGCCGCGCAAGGTTTGCACCCCGTAATAGGCGGTGTCGGGCAATTGCTTTTCACCAAGAAAGTCTCTTTCGATTCGGTAGCTCATCGGGTTCTCCATCATGGGTTGAGTGATCTGGTTGATGAGCAAAATTCTAGGTAGTTACCCTAGGATGAAACGGTCATGCGACGTTAATCTATGACACTATGCAAAAAATGCATGATAGAGAATTTTCCCGATGAGGCGCTCAACGGTCTGCCGTTGGGCAGCTACTTGCTGGCGTGCTTACTGGCTTGGCAGCAGCTTGGACTGGGCCGTAAAGCGCTCTGAAAACGCGGACATGCGCGCCTTGTTTTTGCCAAAGTCATACCGGCCCACCAAGGATGTCGACCGGTAGTTGATCTCGCCAGTTTTGGCATCCAGCACAAAGTCGACCTGGTCCCGGAACCCCAGCGTCGTTGTGAAGATGACTTCCAGCCAAAGCGGGTCACTGCGCACGATGTTGGCTTCAGGAAAGCTGGCCAGCGTGGCGCGCAACAGCGCCATGCCTTGCCCGGGGTCGCCGGTATGGCGAAGTGCCGCAAGCCCATTGCCGGGCAAGGAGTTGACGCAGTTGCTGGTGCGTGGGCAAGTCAGGTCGGTCGGATGGGCGCCTGGCGCCAGTTTGATTTCCGCGCCCACTTCCTGCGCAGCACAGCCGCCTATTAAGAGCATCGTGAACAGCGTCAAGGCGGGTGTGATGTGGCTTTGGATTGAACAGTGCTTCATGGCGATGGGTTATTTGTAGCGCTGACGCATGACCCGGGAGTTCAGCAACAAGCCGGCCAGCAACGTGAGCAGGGCGACTGCGCCCAGAATGATGGCGGCCACGGTCCAGGGACGTCCGATTTGCTGTCGCATTTGCACCAGGAGGAGGGCCGTGATCAACCAATTGGCCGTGGCGCCGTATGCGGCCAGTTGCAGCAGCACCAGAC
>JBASJO010000612.1:0-1692 GCA_049655365.1 Rhodoferax sp.
GGTGAATCCGGCCATGCCGCGCTCCATGGGCGACTCCACCCTGCACATCAACCAGATCCACCAATTGGTGCTGGTCGACACCCCGGTCATCGAGTTTGTGCACCCGGCGGCGTCCGAGCAGGCCATGGAGCAAATTGCGCGCTACATCAGCGGCATCATCGAAGACGGTTCCACGCTGCAGATCGGGCTGGGCCGCATCACCAGCGAAGCCCTCAAACACCTGGCCGACCGCAAGGACCTTGGTATCCACTCCGACGTGGTGACCGATGCCATCATCCCGTTGCTGGAGCGCGGCATTCTGACCGGCAAGCGCAAAAGCAGCCAGGTCGGCAAGATCGTGACCAGCTTTGCCATGGGCTCGCGCCGGCTCTACGACCTGATTGACCGCAACCCGTTGTTTTCGTTTCAACCGATCGAGGTGGTTTGCCACAGCGCCACCATTGCCGCACAGCACCGCATGGTGTCGGTCACGCAGGCCTTTGCCGTTGACCTGACAGGCCAGGTGTGCGTGGACCAACTGCACGGCGACTATTACAGCGGCATGGCGGCGCAGATCGAGTTTCTGGAAGGGGCGTCCTTGTCGGAGGGCGGCAAGCCCATCATCTGCCTGACGTCGACCGAGGACGACGGTGAAACCTCGCGCATCCGGGCCATGCTGCAGCCGGGCGAGGGCGCCAGCCTGCCGCGCACGGCCGTGCATTACGTCATCACCGAGTTCGGCATTGCCTACCTGTTCGGCAAGTCGATCCGCGAGCGTGCCGTGGCGCTGATTGAAGTGGCGCACCCCAAGTTTCGGGCTGCGTTGTTTGAGCAGGCGCAGGCGCTGGGCTACCTGCCGCCCGGGCAAACCTTGCACAACATGCGGGCCTACCCGGTGGAAGAAGAACAGAGCGTGCTGCTGCGCGACAAGAGACAGGTCTTGCTGCGCCCGGCGACCTCTTCGGATGGCGAAGCGATTCGCGCGCTGTTTCATTGTTTGCCCGAGCAGGACGTCTACACCCGCTTTTTTCGCAAGGTGCGCGGCTTGTCCAACAAGGAGGTGCAGCGCCTGTGCAACCTCAATTTCGAGACCGAGGTGGCTTTTGTCGCGGCCGTCGGCAGCCGCGAAAACGCGCAGATCGTGGCCCAGGGCTGTTACTTTGTCGACCCGTCCACCAACCTGGCCGAGACCGCCTTCATGGTGCACCCGGACTGGCAGGGCTGCGGCCTGGGTTCCAGCCTGCAGGCGTGTATGGTGCGCCATGCCAAGGCGCGTGGCGTGCGTGGCTTTCTGGCAGAAATCCTGCCCGACAACGAGAAGATGATCAAGCTGGCGCGCAATGGCTCGCTGCAGGTCAGCACCGAACCGACCCTGGACACCGTGCGCGTGACCACCTTGTTCTAAACGCTCTCATTCACTTCTATTGACTGGATACCCATGCAGACCGACTACCCTGAGCAGGTGCTGATCCACCATTTGCAACGCATGCTGGGCGACGTGGACGCCGAGGCCCTGGCGCTGTTGCGAAGCCACCTGAGCTGGGTTGAACTGGCCGCCGGTGACACCCTGATGTTCCAGGGCGAGCACGGTGATGCCATGTATCTGTCGATCAGCGGGCGCCTGCGGGCCTCGGTGCTGGGCGACGACGGCGTTGACCGCATGGTGCGCGAAATGGGGCGGGGCGAGGTCATTGGTGAAATGAGCCTCTACAC
>JBASJO010000613.1:0-2984 GCA_049655365.1 Rhodoferax sp.
GTCCGGCGCGGGGCAGCTGCAGGGGTTGGAGCTTGACCTGGCGGGTACCCTGCCCGCGCTGAACTTGCGCACCCAGGGTCGTGCCGACATCGGCGTACAACAACTGAGCTGGCAAGCGCAGGCCAAGGCGGGCCGGCTGGCGGCCGGCCACTGGCAAGGCAGCCTGGGCCAACTCAAGCTCGTCGCGCAAGACAAGGGGCAACCCGGCCCCTGGACACTGCAGGCCGACACCGACAAGGGTCAGGCGATCGCGCTTGATTGGCTGGCCAGCCAATTGGAGAACACCCTGACGCTGTCAGCCGGCAGCGCCCGCCTCACCGGCCCCTATCCCGGAGAGGCCCGCATGAACTGGCAGGCGGCGCGTTGGTCACAAGCGCTGGCCCGGACCGCAAAGCAGGCCCAGCCCAAAGCCCAGTGGCACAGTCAGGGCCAGATCAGCCAGTTGCCGCTGGCCTGGCTCGATGCCCTGAGCGGCAAGACCATGGCCGACCTGGGCTTGAGCAGCGACCTGATGCTGGCCGGCCGTTGGGACGCCAAACACACCGACGCCGTGCACCTGAGCGCCATGCTGGAGCGCAGTTCCGGCGACCTGCGCCTGCGCGTCGATGACAGCCGCCAGACCGCCCTGCCCGCCGACATGCGCGAAGCCCGGCTCGAGCTCAACCTGGACGCCGGCTACCTGTCCAGCAGCCTGCGCTGGGACAGTTTGCGAGCTGGCAAGGCGCTGATGGCGTTCAGTACCCAGCTTCAGCCAACGGGTAATGGCTGGGCCCTGGACCAGCAAGTGCCGATTGGCGGCAGCCTGAAAATCCAGCTGCCGCCGGTGGATGCGTGGTCGGTGCTGGCGCCGCCAGGCTGGCGACTGCGTGGCACCATGGATGCCGACATCACCCTGGCCGGCACGCTGACAGCCCCCCTGTGGGAAGGCCAGATTCAGGCGCGTGACCTGGCCGTGCGCTCGGTGGTGGACGGCATCGACTTCAGCCAGGGCCGGCTCAACGCCCGGCTGCATGGACAGCAGATGGATATTGAGGAATTCAGCTTGCAAGGCGCCGCCACGTCCGCCGGCAGCGGCGGCCAAGTGGCTGTGACCGGGTCGGTGTTCTGGCTGCCCGCTGGCTCCGAGACTGATTTTTTATCGCGCTTGTCGATGGCGCTTGACGTCCAGGCCAAGGCCCTGCGACTGAGCAACCGCTCCGACCGGCGCGTGGTGGTGTCGGGCAAGGTGGCCGCGCAACTCAGGGACGCCCGCCTAAGCCTGCGCGGCAATCTGGTCGTCGACCAGGCGCTGATCACGCTGCCCGACGACAGTGCGCCGCAACTGGGCGATGACGTGGTGGTACGTCGGCCTGCAGCCAAGCAAAGCGCGACCACCACGCCGGCTAAAAACACCCTGGCCACCCGCAACGCAAGCGCGCCCCGGCTGGTCGCGGACCTGTTGATCGAGATTGACCTGGGCCGGGATTTTCAGGTGCGTGGCCGCGGCCTGGACACCCGCCTGGCGGGCAAGTTGTCGCTGCACGCCGTCGACCGCGAGCGCCCCAACCTGACCGGCACCGTGCGCACCGTGCGTGGCACCTACCGGGCTTATGGCCAGCGGCTGGACATTGAACAAGGCCTGGTGCGTTTTGTCGGCTCAGTCGATAACCCGATGCTCGATATTCTGGCGATTCGACCCCAACTCAGCCAGCGGGTCGGCGTGCAGGTGAGTGGCACGGCGCTGTCGCCCATCGTGCGGCTCTACGCCGAGCCCGACTTGCCCGAGGCTGAAAAACTGGCCTGGCTGGTGCTGGGGCGTTCGGCCAGTGGCAGCGGCGGCGAAGCCGCCTTGCTGCAGCAAGCAGCGCTGACTTTGCTGGGGGGCAGCGGCCGCGGGCCCAGCGCCAGCCTGACGCAGGCGCTGGGCCTGGATGAACTGAGCTTTGGCGGCAGCAACGGCGACAACACTGCCAGCGGGGCCACGGTCACCATCGGCAAACGCCTCAGCAAGGACTTTTACGTGGCCTATGAAAGCGGCCTGGCAGGCACCATGGGGGTCTTCACCATTTTTTACGACCTGTCACGCCGGCTGACGCTGCGCGCCCGGACCGGTGAACAAAGCGCCATCGATTTGATCTGGACCTTGCGTTACGACTGAGTCATCGGGCTCAAAGCCGCACCGTCCAGATCACCAGTGCCAGCACGAGCAGTGCGGCCAGCACATAGGGCGCCTTCGAGGGCTTGTCAGCGTAAGGGTCGACCATGGAACGTTCCGCGTTGACCGGCAATTGCGCCAATTGGGTCAAGGAAGTGCCAAACGGGATGTTGATGCGCGCGCGCGCATTGATGGCCCAGCCATTGGCATCGAGGATGGGTCCCAGGTTGCGACTTCGCAATTTGAACCAGGCCACGATCACGGCGGGTCCCGAAATCAGCAGCATCACGGCCACAAAAACCAGCGGGATCTGCCACCAGGCCAAATTGAACAAGCCGCCCAGCAGCGCCGCCAGTGCGGTGCCGATGGCACCCAATGCGAGCCCGATGGCGGCGAAAATTCCGGCAAATTTAGCCACATCGAAAGCTGCCGGCGCAGCCGCCTTGACGTCTGGTGCAGGAGCACTGCCTTTTTGGGCCACATCGCTTGCCAGCAGCGCGAGTTTGTCGTCCGAGGCCTTGGCCTTGCTGGCTGCCATTTTTTGCAGCTGTGAACTCACCAGCCGCGTCAATTGTTTGTAGGGCGACCAGAAGGCCTGGCGCAAGCTGATCGGGTGGTCGATGATCTTGGCAATGGTGGCGTCCCAGTCACGACCCTGGCGGTCATAAAACACGCCGTTGCGCCCAACCATCAGCTGATCGGAGTCACCCGCGGTAAACGCGGCTGCAACGCTCATTTTTTCAGCGCCGCGCACGCAATCACAGTAAACCAGGCAGATACGCGCCAGCGAGGCCAGAGCGGCATGTTTGGCGGCGTCATTCACCGCCACACAGAGCTCACAGGAGCGCCC
>JBASJO010000614.1:0-4576 GCA_049655365.1 Rhodoferax sp.
CATCACGCCGACAGACGCGGCCGGCGACATCGCCCACGCCAGCATCAGCCTGCAGGTCAACCAGGTGATGCGTCAAAACAGCACGTTGGAACAGTTGATCTGGAACATTCCAGAGACTATTGCCCAGCTGTCCGCCGCCTGGGAGCTGCAGCCCGGCGACCTGATTTACACCGGTACCCCGGCCGGCGTGGGCGCAGTGCTGCCGGGCGACACGCTGAAAGGCAGTATCAGCGGCCTGACTGGCATTGAATTGAAGGTGATTTAAGTTCATGCACCGGCCGCCCATCAAACACTGCAAAAACTGTGGCACTGCCGTCATCTACCGGCTCCCGGACGATGGCGACACCAAGAACCGCGCGGTGTGCCCAGACTGCCAGACCGTGCACTACGAAAACCCGCTCAATGTGGTGGGCACCATCCCCATCTGGGGTGACAGGGTGCTGCTGTGCAAGCGCAACATCGAGCCGCGCTGGGGCAAGTGGACACTGCCCGCCGGCTTCATGGAGCTCAACGAGACCGTGAGCGAAGGCGCGGCGCGCGAAACCTTGGAGGAAGCCGGTGCACAGTTTGAGATGGGCGAGTTTTTCTCGCTGGTGAACATCCCCCGCGTGGGGCAGGTGCACCTGTTTTACCGCGCCCAGTTGCTCAGCGACCAGTTTGATCCGGGGTATGAAACCCTTGAGGCGCGCTTGTTTGCCGAGCATGAAATTCCCTGGGACGAGATCGCTTTCCGGACCGTGGGCGAAACCCTGAAGCGCTTTTTTGCCGACCGCCGTCAGGGCAACTTTTCCATCCATGTCTTTGACATTGCCTGACCGGCGCTGAGGCCCGACGCCATGCTGTCCTGCTACGTGCTGCTTGACCTGGAAACCACCGGCGGTAACCCGGTGCATGACCGCATCACCGAAATTGCCGCCGTGCGTGTCGAGCACGGCGTGGTGGTGGCGCGCTGGAGCACCCTGGTGAATCCGGGGGTGCATGTGTCGGGTTTTATCGAGCAGATCACCGGCATCAGCAATGCCATGGTGGCCAGCGCCCCGCGCTTTGCCGAGGTCGCCCCTGAATTGCTGGCCTTGCTGGACGGTGCCGTGCTGGTGGCCCACAACGTGCGCTTTGACCATGGTTTTTTGCTCAACGAATTGAGCCGCATGGACGTGGCGCTGCGCGTCAAGACCCTGTGCACCGTGCGCCTCTCAAGACTGTTGTACCCGCAGTTCAAGGGCCACGGGCTGGATGCGATCATGCAACGCCACGGTTTGACCAGCGCTGCCCGGCACCGCGCCATGGGCGATGTCGAGGTGATGCAACGCTGGCTTGGCCTGGCGCAGGCCGAGCTGGGTGCCGAGCATGTGGCGGGTCATGCGCAGAGCCTGTTGCAGGGCAGCGCGGCGCTGCCACCACAGCTGGATACGAACATCACCGACATCCCCGACACGCCCGGGGTTTACCTCTTTTTTGGCGAAGGCGCGCTGCCGTTGTACATCGGCAAAAGTGTCAAGCTGCGCAGCCGGGTGATGTCGCATTTTCAGGCAGCCGGCCGCAACGCCCGCGAAATGTGCATCGCCCAGGAAATCAGGCGCATCGAATGGGTCGAGACCGCCGGAGAGCTCGGCGCCCTGCTGCTGGAAGCACGGCTGGTGAAAGCGCGCCAACCCGTGCACAACCGCCAGTTGCGCCGCGAAGGCGAGCTGTGCGCCTGGCGGCTTGAGGCCAACCCCAACAGCCGGCCGTTGCTGACGCTGGTGCGTGGCAGCGAATTGGCGCCGGAGCAATTTGGCGCGCTGTACGGCCCCTACCGCTCCAAAAGCCAGGCCCAAAGCCAGCTGCGTGAGCTCGCCGAAACGCAGGGGCTGTGCCTGCAGGCGCTGGGGCTGGAGTCGGGCAAGGGCCGCTGTTTTGGCCATCAGATCGGCCAATGCAAAGGCGTGTGTTGTGGCGAAGAAACGCCCGAGCGCCATCACTTGCGCCTGCAGCTGGCGCTGGCTGGCTACAAGCTGCAGGTATGGCCTTTTGCCGGCAAAGTGGGTGTGCGTGAACACAACGCGCGCACCGGGCGCACCGACATCCACCTGTTTGAGCAATGGTGTCACCTGGCCACGGTGCACTCGGACGACGACCTGCACGAGGCTTTGCACAGCCGCAGCGAGCCGCTGGCCTTCAACCTCGACACCTACCGCCTGGCCCTCAAGCACCTGTTGGTGCCAGGCCATGGCAAACGCAAGATTCTGGAATTTCCCGTATCTACCGCCATTCAATAGGAAACACACATGAACAGTTCCACCATTTCAATCACCAGCCACGACGGCCAACAATTCGACGCCTACCTGTCCCTGCCACCCACCGGGCACGGGCCGGGCCTGGTGATCATTCAGGAAATCTGGGGCGTCAATGAGCACATCAAGGCGGTGGCTGACCAGTACGCCATGGACGGTTATGTGGTGCTGGCGCCGGATGTGTTCTGGCGCCAGGAAGCCAACGTCGACCTGAAGTACAACGAAACGGATACCCCAAAGGCCTTCCAGCTGATGAACAACCTGGACGAAGCCCATGCCGTGGCCGACCTGGTGAGCACGGCAAACGCGTTGCGCGCCCGGCCGGAAGTAAACGGCAAGGTGGGCTCCATCGGCTTCTGCATGGGCGGGCGCCTGAGTTACCAGCTGGCGGCCAGCGGCGCAGTGGATGCGGCCGTGTGTTACTACGGCGGCGGCATCCAGAATCAGCTGGACAAGGCGGCAGCGGTGGAGTGCCCCATTCTGTTCCACTACGCCGCGCTCGACGGCTACATCCCGGCAACGGCGGTGGCTGACGTCAAGAAAGCCTTTGCAGGCCGTACCAACGCGCAATTCCATGTGTACGAGGGTGTTGACCACGGCTTCAACTGCTGGGGCCGCCCGATGTACCAGCAGCGCGCTGCCGCACTGGCGCGTGGCCGCACGCTGGCATGGTTGTCTGAGCAACTGGCCTGATGAAAAAACCCGCGCTGTCCATGCTGGACCTGGTCTCGCTGCGTGAAGGCGGCACGGTGGCGCAGGCGCTGGCCACGGCTTTGCGCACCGCGCAGCATGCCGAGGCGCTGGGCTTTACCCGCTACTGGGTGGCCGAGCACCACAACATGGCCAGTATTGCCAGTTCGGCCACGGCCGTGCTGGTGGGCTACCTGGCCGGGGGCACGCACCACATTCGGGTCGGCTCGGGCGGCATCATGCTGCCCAACCATGCGCCGCTGGTGGTGGCCGAAGCCTTTGGCACGCTGGCTGAGCTGTATCCGAATCGCATTGACCTGGGCCTGGGCCGGGCACCGGGCACCGACCGGCTCACCATGCAGGCCCTGCGCCGCGACCGGGTTGAGACCGAGCAGGACTTTCCGCGCGACGTCGCCGAGCTGCAGCATCTGCTGGGGCCGGTGCAACCGGGCCAGCGCATTGTGGCCATGCCGGGCGCAGGCACCGAGGTGCCGATCTGGCTGCTGGGTTCGAGCCTGTTCTCGGCCCAACTCGCGGCAGAACGCGGTCTGCCCTACGCTTTTGCCTCGCACTTTGCGCCGCGCATGATGCTGGCGGCCATTGACCTGTACCGGCGCTTGTTCAAGCCGTCCAAGGTGTTGAGCCAGCCCTACGTGATGATCGGCGTGCCCTTGATCGCGGCCCCCAGCGATGACGAGGCCGAATTTCTGGCCAGCAGCACCTACCAGCGCGTGCTCGGCATCCTGACCGGGGACCGCCAGCCGCTGCAGCCGCCGGTAAAAAACTTCATGGAACAACTGCACCCGCAAGAGCGCGCGGCCATCAACGACTTTCTGGCGGCCGCAGTCATCGGTGGCCCGGACAAGGTACGCGCCGATTTGGCGGCCCTGGCGCAGCAGACGCAGGCCGATGAACTCATGTTGGTGTGCGATATTTTTGACCCGGCGCTGCGGCTGCAATCGCTGGATATTGCTGCACAAGCAATGGCCTTTTGATTTTTTGGCGATTTGGCTATACTGTGTTTTTTAACAGTATTTTAAACAAGCCCAATCGCCATGTCTGCCGCACTGCAATGGATCGTTAACGCTACGCCTGCGCCGAGTGATGCACTGTCGCATCCGTTCGACTTGGGGCAGTTTCCAGGTAGCGTTGCCCAGGCCATTTGGCGCGGCTCCCAGGTGGGTCAGGCCGGCCAGTCGGTGGTGTCAAGCGGCTGGGCCGCGCTGGATGCCCAGTTGCCCGGTGGCGGCTGGCCCTGCAATGCCCTGACCGAACTGCTGCAACCCCAGCCTTCTCTTTGCGAGTGGCGTTTGCTGTCCCCTGCACTGGCAGGGCTGGCCGCTGGTGGCGGCCCTATTTTGCTGGTGGGGCCGCCCAAACGCCCGCACGCGCCGGGGTTGGTCAAGCTCGGACTCGCCGAAAAAAACATCGTCTGGATCGCGGCCGACACCCCGGCCGAGCGGCTCTGGTCCATCGAACAGCTGGTCAAGGCCAACCCACGCGGTGGCGCCATTCTGGCCTGGCTGCCCCAGGCCCGTGCAGAGCAATTGCGCCGCCTGCAGGTGCACGCCCAATCGTGTGACTGCCCGGTCTTTTTGTTCCGGCCCGAAGCG
>JBASJO010000615.1:0-1766 GCA_049655365.1 Rhodoferax sp.
GGGTCGAAGTCCGCAAGCTGAACTTATTTTCTCAATATAAATCAACAGCGTACTCGCGGACTAATCAATCGAGTTGATTTTCAGCATTGGTAGGCAATTAAACAAGCGGAGAGCAGCGAGAAAATAAAACTCTTGTTTTTAATTACTATTCTGCTTATCAAATTGACGTTCGTGATCAACGATCGCGTGTCTTTGGTTTATCGGGGGGATTACCGTGCACAGCTGGTGACCGTTCGCCGGGAGGTTTGCGATAATTCATGTCCTCATCCTTGCCATCTGACAGGCGCGCGCTCAGGGCCATTCCATTTAACCATGTATTGAGAAACAAAAAAAAGATGAAAGCCATCTATTACGAGTTAAAAGGCCCGGCGCGGCAGGTCTTGCAGATGAGCGAACGCCCGTTGCCCGAGCCACAAGCCGGCGAGGTCCGGGTACGCATTCACGTCTCTGCCGTCAACCCGTCCGACACCAAGGGGCGCGGCGGCCATCGCGGCGTGACGGCCATGCCGTTTCCGCTGGTCGTGCCGCACCAGGACGGTGCCGGCGTGATTGACGCCGTGGGCCCCGGGGTGGACGTCGCGCGCGTGGGTCAGCGCGTCTGGGTCTATGAGGCCGCGCTTGGCCGGGCTTTCGGCACCTGCGCCGAATACACCACGGTGCCCGAGCACAAAGCCGTGCCTTTGCCCGATGCGGTCGATTTCGAAATTGGCGCCTGCATGGGCATTCCGGCCATGACGGCGCACCGCTGTGTGCTGGCCGACGGGCCGGTCAGGGACAAGACGGTGCTGGTGCAGGGCGGCGCTGGTGCCGTGGGTTTTTACGCGGTGCAGATCGCCAAGCTGGAAGGCGCGCGCGTGATCGCCACTGTCAGCCGCGACGCGCAGGCCGCGCAGGCGCGCTTGGCCGGGGCTGACCATGTGATCAATTACAAGCGTGAGGATGTGGCCCGCCGGGTCCGGGAGATCACGGGCGAGGACAGCGGCCTGGACCGGGTGATCGAGGTGGCCTTCGGCGTCAATCTCGGCACCGATGTGGCCCTGCTCAATGTGGGGGGCGTGATCGCGACCTACGCATCTGACGCTGTGCATGAGCCGACCATCCCCTTCTGGCCCATGCTGGCCAAGGACCTGACAGTGCGCTTTGTGTTGGTCTACGCCATGTCACGCCAAGCTCATGACGAAGCAGCGACTTATATCACTGCCGCCTTGAAGGACGGGAAGTTGAAGCACCAGGTATTTGCACGCTACGGCTTCACACTCGAAGAAGTAGTGGCTGCGCACGAGGCCACTGAAAGCATGTTGCATGTAGGCAAGGTTCTGATCCGCCTGGAGGGGGCTGCTTAGAACTTATCCGTAAATAAAGGATCATTGTTTTCCATGCGCGCCGACCGCGTGTGGAGCAATGATGACAAAGGCGAAATCATGGGAAGTCATCTGGCACGAGCGAAAGCATGATACTCCACCTCTGAAGGTTCCCACGCTGGGTTCGTGACGGTTTCATGATCTGGAACGGACGATCTCCGCAAACAGGGGACAAGTGCCCGAAATTTTCCTCACCTGCTGTGAGAGTGAGTTTGAACCCAGGTCCGCATTGCACCACCATACACAAAAAGCCCAACTGTTTTCAGTTGGGCTTTTTTTCGCTTAATCGCTCAATGACGACGGGTGTTTACGTGAACTTCTCCTGAAGTTTCAAAGAGCGCACTTGACGGTATTTCATCAGAAAATCATGTCAGCAATGGCCAAGCCAGTGGCAACCGACACGAC
>JBASJO010000616.1:0-1514 GCA_049655365.1 Rhodoferax sp.
CCCAAGCAGGACGGCAAGGGCCGCCTGGCGGTGGTCGAGATCCTGCTTAATTCGCCGCTGATTTCCGACCTGATCTTCAAGGGTGAAGTGGCCGAGATCAAGGAAATCATGAAGAAAAGCCGCAACATCGGCATGCAAACCTTTGACCAGGCGCTGTTCGATGCCTACGAGACCAACCAGATCAGCTACGAAGACGCGCTGCGCAACGCCGACTCCATGAATGATTTGCGGCTGCAGTTCAAACTCAACAGCCAGCGCGGCAAGTCCCAGGACCTGAGCGCCGGTACCGAAAATTTCAGCATTGTTTAACCCCCTCTCCAACGACACCCGCATGAACACCAGAAGCTACGAAAACATCCCCGCCAAACGCGTTGCCTTTTTGGGCCTGGGCGTGATGGGTTACCCCATGGCCGGCCACCTGGCGTGCGCCGGCCACCAGGTCACCGTGTACAACCGCACGGCTGCCAAAGCCCAAGCCTGGTGCCATGAATACGAAGCCTTGACCGGCAGCCAGGGCCGGCTGCACCATGCCGCCACACCCTGCCAGGCCGCGCACAACGCCGACCTGGTGTTTTGCTGTGTCGGCAACGACGACGACCTGCGCAGTGTCACCCTGGGCGCTGACGGTGCCTTTGTCGGCATGCCCCCAGGGACGGTGTTCATTGACCACACCACGGCTTCGGCCAATGTGGCGCGCGAACTTCATACCCTGGCCAAAACCCAGGGCCTGCATTTTGTCGATGCCCCGGTCTCAGGCGGCCAGGCGGGCGCCGTCAATGGCACCCTCACCGTCATGTGCGGTGGCGACCCGGCCGCGTTCGAAGCGGCCCAACCGGTGGCCATGGCGTTTTCAAAAGCCGTGACTTACCTGGGCGCCAGCGGCGCCGGGCAACTGGCCAAGATGGTCAACCAGATCTGCATTGCCGGCATGGTGCAAGGCCTGGCCGAGGCCATTGCCTTTGGCGAGCAAGCCGGGCTCGACATGAACCAGGTGCTCGACGTGATTGGCAAGGGCGCGGCGCAAAGCTGGCAAATGGACAACCGTGGCAAGACCATGGTGGCCAACAAGTTCGACTTTGGTTTTGCCGTGGACTGGATGCGCAAAGACCTCGGGCTGGTGCTGGACGAAGCCCGGCGCAACGGCGCGCGCCTGCCGGTGACTGCGCTGGTGGACCAGTTTTATGCCGACGTGCAACAGCTGGGCGGCCAGCGCTGGGACACCTCCAGCCTGATCAAGCGCCTGAAATAGACTCCCCCCTGAGCCGCGCCTGGTTGGCGCGTCTTCCCCTCAAGGGGACAACACCAGCGGCCCGGCAAAGCCGGTTCCACGGTGTTCTGAGTTAAAAGCTTGTCAGTCAAACTTATTTGGCAGGTGTTGCCTTGGTCTCGTTGGCTGCCGGCTTGGGCAACAGGCTGCGCAGCTCGTCTTCGGTGATGATCTCGAAGACCCGCACCACCTTTTGCACACCGGGCGTGCTGCGGGCGATGTCGGTGGCGCGATCCGCTTCACGCTG
>JBASJO010000617.1:0-4643 GCA_049655365.1 Rhodoferax sp.
GCTTATGAGCCCCCGGCGTCTGCCCTGCCCGCGCACCGGGTTCAGAAGACATGGATTGCCGCGCTTCAGCCTGTCCTGAGCCAGTCGAAGGGCTCGCAATGACAGAAAAATCGAGCAGCGCGTCCCGGCACTCGATGTGGTCCAGTGGCTCCAGCACCGGGTTGGTCTTGAACTCGTAGCCGTGTGCCATGCGCCACTGCAACTCACCAATCCACACCGTCACGCGCGCCAGTTCAGCGGCGTATTCGTTGAGCTCGATACCCAGCACGTTGTGCGGACCAGTGACCAGATCGGCCTCGCGGTCGAGCCCGAACATGGCGGCATCAAGGTGGCTTTTGTGCTCGATGTCCTTGAGCGCCTTGAGGCCCATGAACAAAAAGTTGCCACTGCCACACGCCGGGTCCAGCAGGCGGAAAGCCTTGAGGTCTTCGAGCCACAAGACAAACCGGGCTTTGCCATCGTTGTAGTGCTTGTCGCCCTTCTTCCTGCTTTTGCCCAGCAGCGTGCGAATGTCCCGCGCCACCAGCTCCCATTTTTTAAGAAGCGGACGGCTCAGCACGGGCTCGATGATGCGCAAAATGGTGGCGGGGTCGGTGTAATGGGCGCCGAGCTGGCTGCGTTTGGCAGGGTCCAGCCCCCGCTCGAACAGCGTGCCGAAGATGGACACATCGATGGCCGACCAGTTCAGCCCGGCGGCGTTGCGCAGCTCGACCACTTCCATGATGCTCAGGGCGGGCACCTTGACCTTTTTGAACAGGCCGCCATTGAACCAGGGAATGTCGTCGTTGCCGTACAGGCCGCCGTCGCACATGGCGCTGAACAGGTTGGTCAGGCCCCGGGTCAGCTTGTCGCTGGTGAGTTGCTTGTTATTGACCAGCCCTTCAAACATGCGCCCGGGCAGCAGGCCCACGTCTTCGGCGAAAAAACAGAACAGGCACTGGGTCAGGAAGTGGGCGACTTCGTCGGGGTCGTTGTCACGCTTGCGCAGGCCATCGGCCAGCGTGGCAAAACTTTTGGCGGCTGCTTCGGTGATGTCGCGGCTGGTTTTTTTGGGGCGAAAGCTCTCGGGCTCAAGCCACAAACGGCGCAGCAGCGCCTGTTTTTCGGGCTGAACCAGCTCGCCCAGCAACACCGTGTGGACCTCGGACGGGTGACCGTTGAACTGGGTGTGGATGCGAATCGTGAGACGGTCACACACCACCAGCAGCGGCGGGTTGCTCAGCGCCAGGCTGTAGGTGAGCAACTGCTTGAGCGCGGTGTCCAGGTTTTTACCGGGCGCCTTGTTTTCCCAGGCGAAATGGTTGCGCATGAAGACGTCGGCATAACCCCGCGCCTCGCCCAGCACCAGCGTGTCCTGCTCAAAAATATAGTCGCCTGCGCTGCCCGGCGTGGGCACGCCCAGCAACTGGCACAAATCCATGAAGTGCGGCTGCGCACCCTGACGCTCGTTAAGTTCAAACGCCGGGCCACCCGGGCCCCATTTGGCGATGAAGTCTTGCGGGGTTATCACAGCAGCACCACACCCAGGTGCTGAAAATGTTGGACCAGGGTCAGCACTGGTGCCTGGTTGCGCTTGGCACAGACAGCAATCAGCGCATCACTCAATGGAACCTGCAAGCCCTTGGCGTGCAATTGCGCCAACAGACGCCCGGCACCCAGCCAGTCGGCCGCCGTGATCTCGAAGCAAGGCACATTGGCCAGTAAAAAGTCAAGCTGATCCAGTTCTTTGCGACCCTTGGCGCCCTGCATCAGTTCAGCTTGCACGACGCCACACAGGGCGGCACCGTCGGTGGCCAACAACTTCTCGACCTGATCGCCCAGACCGCCTTGCGGCTGGCGCAAGAAATCAATCCAGGCGCAGGTGTCGATCAAGACCAGTTTCATGGCCTGGCCTGGTCACTCGTGGCAAGCGGCATCACATCAAGCTGGCGCAGTTCGCGCCAGTTGTCTTCAATGGCCACCTGTCCCCGCAAAGCCAGCAACTTTTTCAGACGGGCCTGGTGCACGTAGTCCTGGACCGCTTGCCGCAAGGCCTTGGCGGGGGAAGACTCACCAGTAGTCTGCATCAACTGGCTCATCAAATTGTCATCAATTGTGATGGTTGTACGCATCATAATCTCCAAATAAGTGCATCATTTCAGTCTAGCAGCTAAGCATCAACAATGCAAACTGCGCTTAGCACTTGGACCGAAGCCGGTCTGTCAGCGCTGCGGCGCGATCTCGGAGGCGTAGTCGTACAGCGCACCCAGAATGGCTTCGTCGCGCTCGCTGGCATCTTCGACCAGCTTGTCGAGGGCTTCAAACAAGGCGTCCAGCGTCAGCGCCCCACCCTCGCCGTCAAACAGGCGTGCTGCGCGGTGGGCTTCCCAGCTTTTGGCTTCTTCGGCGCTGAGGCTTTGCGGGAAATTGCGCGCGCGGTAGCGCCACAGCAATTCAGACAAACGCGCGTCTTCAAACGCAGGCCGCGCCGTGGCCAGTTCAGCCGGGCTGCAGCGGCGCAGGTCATTGAGGCGGCGGCGGTCTGCGTTGCCGACAAAACCACCATAAAGGTCTTCATCGACATCGACCGCTGCCGCGGCGGGCCGGGCAAACACCTGAGCCCAGATGGCACTCATGTCGGGCAAATCGCGGGCGGCGGCCGCATGCTGCAACTGGGCTGCCACGTCGATGCCCCAGCGCTCGGCCATGGCCGGGCTCAGCACTTTCACGTTGCTCATGACCATGGGCGACTTGTTGAGGTGCACCGATTTGACCGGCAGCCGGGTCATGCCATCGGGCAGGTCGGCTGATTTGCTGAACAGGCGCAAACGGATTTGCTCGGCATTCAAGCTGGCCAGCTCTCGGGGGTCAAAGGCCAGGTCCCAGGCCAGCAACTCGTTCTTATTGGCCGGATGCATGGCCAGCGGCCACATCAGCGCAACGCAGCCGCGCTCGGGGGCGAACATGCCGGAAATGTGCAAAAAAGGCTTGGCGTGCGTCAGACTGGTGGGCAAGCCCAGTTCAGCCATCACACGGTCTTTTTTGTGCAGGCCAAAACAGAAGTCAAACAGTTTGGGCTGCGCGGTCTTGATGAGCCGAGCCAGGGCGATGGTGGCCTGCACGTCGCTCAGGGCGTCGTGGGCTGACGCGTGCAGCAGGCCGTTGGCCGCGCTCAGGTCGGTCAATTTGAAGCTGGGCTTGCCATCGGGTTTGACTGGCCACTGGATACCGTCCGGGCGCAAGGCATAGGCGGTGCGCACCACGTCCAGCAGATCCCAGCGACCGCAGTCGTTTTGCCATTCACGGGCGTAGGGGTCGATCAGGTTGCGCCAGAACATGAAACGCGTGATCTCGTCGTCAAAACGGATGGTGTTGTAGCCCACGCCGACCGTGCCGGGTTCGCTGAAAAGTTGCTCGATTTGAGCTGCAAACAGGTGTTCTGGCAGGCCTTTTTCCAGGCATTCCTGGGGCGTGATGCCGGTGATCAAACAAGCCTCTGGTTCCGGCAAAAAATCATTGGCAGGCTGGCAATACAGCATGACCGGCGCGCCGATAGGATTCAACTCTGCATCGGTGCGAATGGCAGCAAATTGCGCCGGCCGGGTTTGCCGGGTGTTGACACCAAAGGTTTCGTAATCGTGCCAGAGGAAGGTGTGCATCAGCGTGTGCCCAGCTCAGTCGGGTTTGGGTTTGTCGCTGTGGGAGACGTCGTAGCCATCGGCCACGTAAGCCGGACCTTTCATGAGCCAGACGACCACACAACCAAAGGACACGGTGAACACGGCCGTCCAGACCAGCACCGCCAAACCGATCATGCCGAAATCAAAAAGCTGAACACGCCGATCGATCTCGGCCGCCGTTCCCTGGGTGTAGAACAGCCGCGCCAGCCCTGACAGCAGCAAGGGCAACAGGGTTCCCAGCACCAGCACGCGCGGCATCATGCGCAGCAAACGCAGCTCGAAGCCATAAGGCGTGCGCTGGTAACCGGGGAGTTTTGTGAGCCAGTTCATGGTGTCGTGGTTTAAAAGTTAAAGCCATTTTTGCATGAACTGCGCCTGCCCCATCGCCGGGTCCAGCTGGTAGTTCTCGAAGCCCAGGCGCCGGTACAGCTTTTGGGCTGGCCCATTGCCTTCGAGCACTTCCAGCGTCAGCTTGCAGGCACCCCGGGCGCGCGCCAGCTGCTCCACCAGAACCAGCATCTGCTCGGCCACACCTTGACCGCGGTGCGATGCCACCACCACCACGTCATGCACGTTGACCAGCGGCTGACAGGCAAAGGTGGAAAAACCCTCGACGCAATTGATCAGACCCACCGGAAGGCCGCCGGCAGCCTCGTCAAAGGCCAGCACGCTGAACAGATGGGGCCGAACCGCCAGGGCTTGCGGCAAGTTGGCCTTGGCAAAGTCAGACAGGGGCTCGGCACCGCCCATGGGGTCGCGGGCATAGCCGTCGAGCAAATCGAGCAGCGCCTGCATGTGCTGCGGCTTGGCGTAATCGACCTGACAAAGCGTCAAGGAAGTGATCGCGGTCATGCTGGCCTTAGCCGCTGATGGTGTCGGCAATGCGCTGGGCGCAGGCTTTGGCCTGGGCCGGGTCGCGCGCCTCGACCATGACACGCACCAGCGGTTCGGTACCGCTGGGTCGGATCAGCACCCGGCCAGTTT
>JBASJO010000618.1:0-3415 GCA_049655365.1 Rhodoferax sp.
GAGTTTTCTCCTGCGGAGAAGGCTCGCGTTGTGGACAAGCTGAAGCCTATCTATGACAAGCACGTGCCCAATATCGGCGCTGAAGCTGTCAACGTCGTGCTGGATGCCCTGAAGAAGGCGCGCGGAGGTTAATGTTGAGTCCATTTCGGGTCAAGGTCATAACGGGCCGGCGAGGACCGTTATGACCGTTGATTTGTGCTGAGTTGGTAGCCAGCATAAAAATTGACCCAGGCGAGGTGCTGATGCTGGTGCCGGGCCATTGCGGCCCCAACGGATAAGGGTTTCAGTAACGCCCGCCGCCACTGGCGCCGCTGACTTTGAGCCGGATGCTCTTGACCTCCAGTTGGTGCACACGCAAATGTGCCTCAAAGGCCGGCAGCAGTTGGCGCAGTTTGGCCGCCGTGGTGGTGTTGCTGAGCAACAGGCACCAGACGCCCTCGGTCAGCGGGCCAGCGGTCACGTTGGGCCGCAGCGTGTCAGGAATCAGGGTGCTGATGGCGTCAAAGCGGGCTTTGGAGGCGCGGTTCAGTTCCATCAGTTTGGCCAGGCTGGCGTTGTTCTGGCTGGCTTGCAGCAAGGTCACTGAGGGCTGGCGTCGGTTCATTTTTCAGGGGTGAGGGCGGATGCTGATGATTATCACGGATGGCTGACAGGGTTAATTTGCGGGCAGGCTTCCCCCGGCAGACGTGTGGCCGCCGGCCCGCTGATCAAGTGCTGGACAAGCCGCCCCGGCGCGCGGGTAAAATTGAAGTAGTTGGACGGTGTTTGATGTCACTTGACGCTCAATGCACTGCCCCCATTCCAGTCAGTTTGTAAAAAAGGATTGCGCCGCACGTTTGACCCCGCCGGTCAAGCTGCACGCCGGTATTCATGGCCATCAACTTTCTCACCAAAATTTTCGGCAGTCGCAACGACCGCCTGCTTAAAAAGTACCGCCACACCGTGGGCAAAATCAACGCGATGGAAGCTGGCCTGGAGAAGCTTTCTGACGCTGAACTGCGCGCCAAGACCGAGGCCTTCAAGGACCGGCTGGCCAAAGGTGAAGCACTCGATGCGATCTTGCCCGAGGCGTTTGCCGTGGTGCGTGAAGGCTCCAAGCGGGTCATGAAAATGCGTCCGTTCGACGTGCAGTTGCTTGGTGGCATGTCCTTGCACAACGGCAAGATTTCCGAAATGGGCACCGGCGAGGGCAAAACCCTGACCGCCACCTTGCCCGTGTACCTGAACGCCCTGACCGGCAAGGGTGTGCACGTGGTCACGGTCAATGACTACCTGGCCAACCGGGATGCCCAGTGGATGGGCAAGCTGTACAACTTTTTGGGCCTGTCGGTGGGCATCAACCTGCCCAACATGCCGCGCGAGGAAAAGCAGGCTGCCTACCGTTCCGACATCACCTACGGCACCAATAACGAGTACGGCTTTGACTACCTGCGCGACAACATGGTCTACGAGGCTGCCGACCGGGTGCAGCGGGGCCTGAACTACGCCATCGTGGACGAGGTGGATTCCATTTTGATTGACGAGGCGCGCACGCCGCTCATCATCAGCGGCCAGGCCGAAGACCAGACCGACCTGTATGTGGCCATCAACCGCATCGTGCCGCAGCTGGAACAGCAAGAAGGTGAAGCCGACCCGCACACCGGCGAAGGTATCACCAAGGTGGGTGATTTCACCATCGACGAAAAAAGTCGCCAGGTGTTCCTGACCGAGCGCGGCCATGAAAACGCCGAGCGCATCTTGTTCGGCATGGGCCTGATTGCCGAAGGCGCCAGCCTGTACGACCCGGCCAACATCACGCTGATGCACCATTTGTACGCCGCGCTGCGCGCCAACCATCTCTACCTGCGTGACCAGCATTACGTGGTGCAGGCCGGCGAGGTGGTGATTGTGGATGAGTTCACCGGGCGCCTGATGAGCGGGCGGCGCTGGAGCGAAGGCCTGCACCAGGCAGTGGAAGCCAAGGAAGGCGTGGCGATCCAGCCCGAAAACCAGACCCTGGCCTCGATCACCTTCCAGAATTACTTCCGGCTCTACGGCAAGCTGGCCGGCATGACCGGCACGGCCGACACCGAGGCCTATGAGTTCCAGGAGATTTATGGCCTGGAAACGGTGGTCATGCCGCCCAACCGGCCCAGCCGCCGCGACGACCAGCTCGACCGCGTCTACAAGACCACCAAGGAAAAATACGACGCCGCCATTCAGGACATCCGCGAATGTTACGAGCGCGGCCAGCCGGTGCTGGTGGGGACCACCTCGATCGAGAATTCCGAGATCATTGCCGACCTGCTGGAAAAGGCCAAGCTGCCGCACCAGGTGCTCAACGCCAAGCAGCACGCCCGCGAGGCCGACATCGTGGCGCAGGCCGGTCGTCCCAAGATGATCACCATTGCCACCAACATGGCCGGTCGTGGTACCGACATTGTGCTGGGTGGCAACATCAGCAAGCTCATCGAGGCGATCGACGCCGACGAAGCCCTTGACGCCGCGCAAAAGCAGCAGCAGCTGGCCGCGCTGAACGCCCAGTGGGCCAAGGACCACGAACAGGTGACGGCCCTGGGTGGCCTGCGCATCATTGCCACCGAACGCCACGAGTCGCGCCGCATCGACAACCAGTTGCGGGGCCGCTCGGGCCGCCAGGGTGATCCGGGTTCCTCGCGTTTTTACCTGAGCCTGGACGACGCGCTGATGCGCATTTTTGCCGGCGAGCGCGTCAAGGCCATCATGGATCGCCTCAAGATGCCCGAGGGCGAGGCCATCGAGGCCAGCATGGTCACGCGCTCCATCGAGAGCGCCCAGCGCAAGGTGGAAGCGCGTAACTTTGACATGCGCAAACAACTGCTTGAGTACGACGACGTCGCCAACGACCAGCGCAAGGTGATCTACCAGCAGCGCAACGAAATCCTGGACGCGACCGACCTGTCGGCGCAGATCCAGGCGCTGCGCGAGGGCTGTTTTGAAGACCTGGTGCGCCAGTACGTGCCCTTCGAATCGGTGGAAGAGCAGTGGGACTTGCCGGCGCTGGAGCGCGTGTTGTCGGACGAATGGCAGATCACCCTGCCGCTGCAGCACCAGGTGAACGCCGCCAGCGCCATCACCGACCAGGATATTCTGGACACCGTGCGCAGCCATGCCAACACCGTGTTTGAAGAAAAAGTGACGCTCGTGGGCAATGAGAACTTCACACAGTTCGAGCGCATGGTGCTGCTGCAAAGCATCGACAGCAACTGGCGTGACCACCTGAGTTCGCTGGATTATTTGCGTCAGGGCATCCACCTGCGCGGTTACGCCCAGAAGCAGCCCAAGCAGGAATACAAGCGAGAAGCCTTCGAGCTGTTTGGCCAGATGCTCGATGCCGTCAAAAACGAAGTCACCAAGATCCTCATGACGGTGCGCATCCAGTCCAATGAAGAAGCCG
>JBASJO010000619.1:0-7890 GCA_049655365.1 Rhodoferax sp.
GTGGTGGTGCTGTCGGCTGGAGCGGGCGCCGCCGCGCAGTTCAGCGTGACCGGTGACCCGAATTTGACCTACTCCATCACCTTGCCCGCCAATGGCGTGGTGTCGTTGACCAGTGGCGGCAACAGCATGGCGATCAACAACTTCACCAGCAACCCGGTGGCAACCAGCGCGTCAACCGGCCTGCTCAGCGCTGGCGGGTCGCAGACGCTATCGGTCGGCGCCACGCTCAGCGTGGGCAGCAACCAGCCAAGCGGCAGCTACAGCGGCAGTTTTGACGTCATTGTCAACTACCCCTGAAGCCGTTTTCAAAACCACTCAGGAACTTCATCATGTTGCCTTCCATTTTTAATACCCGCTCCTCGGCCGCGCATGTGTCATGCTTGCTGCTGGGCGCTTTGCTCCTGCTGCTGGCCGCGTTCCCCGCATCGGCCGACCTGATGCTGGCGCCCACGCGCATCGTGCTGGAGAAAAACCAGCGCGCCGCGCAAGTTCAGCTGATCAACGATGGCAACGAGACCGCCACTTACCGCATCAGTCTGGTGAACCGGCGCATGAGCGAGACCGGGGGATTTTTCGCCGTCGACAGCCCCTTGCCGGGCGAGCAGTTTGCGGACACGTTAGTGCGCTACTCGCCGCGCCAGGTGGTGCTGGCACCAGGTGCCTCCCAAGTGGTGCGCCTATCGCTGCGCAAACCGGCAGAGCTGCCCGCGGGCGAGTACCGTTCGCACCTCCAATTCGACCGGATTGCCGAGGCAAAAGGATCAAGCAGTATCGAAACGCAGGGCAAAGTGGGTCCCGGTGAAATCGGCGTCACGCTGACGGCGCTGATTGGCGCTTCCATTCCGGTCATCGTGCGCCACGGCGAGACGGCGGCCAAGGTGACCCTGACTGGTCTGGAACTGCTCCCGCCTGTGGCCGATCAGCCGCCCATTCTTGCCGTCGTGCTTGAGCGCAGCGGCAACCGCTCGGTGTATGGCGACTTGGGCGCCATGTTCACGCCGCAGGGCGGTGCCGTGCAGGAAGTCGGCAAAGCCGACGGTGTGGCGGTGTACACCCCGAATCCCTTGCGCCGCGTCAAGCTGGAATTAAAGCCGCCGCCAGGGCTGGTGCTGACGCGGGGCACCCTGCGGCTGACTTTCCGGGACCGCCCGGAGGCAGGCGGCAAGCTGCTGGCAGAAGCAGCAATTGAACTGCCCTGAACAAGTTCATCGCTGCTGGGCCTGGCTGGTCCTTCTGCTGGTGCTCGCGCCGGGCAGGGCGCTGGCTGGCAGCCCGATCAGCACAGCGTCGCTGGAACGGACCGCAGACCGTACCCGCATCGTGCTAGAGTCAAAGACCGAGCTGCGCTTCAGCCTGTTTATTTTGCAGAACCCTGAACGGGTGGTGCTGGAACTTGAAGGCGTGGTGCTCGACCCGGTGCTGGCGGGTCTGGCTGACCAGATCACGGCCGATCATCCCTACATGAAGCCCCTGCGGATCAGGCCATCCCCGTCAGGCGCCGAGGCGGTGCAACTGGAATTCGGTCTCAAGGCTGAGGCTGACACCGGCATTCGCGCGCTCAAGCCGGATGCCGGCAAGGGCTACCGGCTGGTGCTGGACATTGTGCCGCCTGCTGGCCCCGCACCTTCCCCATCAGCGGCGATGCCCCAGTTGCCGCCGCCGCTTGCTGCCGATACTTCACCGGCGGCTTCACTTGCGGCTTTACCGGTGTCACCCGCTGAAGGCCAGTTGCCGCTGCGGCGCGGTGATGACCCGAATCTGCTTCTGCTGGAGGTGCGGCTCGATGAGCATGTGCTGGCCGAGGCGATCTCGAGCTACCAAGTCGGCCGGGAGACATTTTTGCCGCTTGGTGAGATGGCCAGGCTGCTGACCCTGGCGATCAGGGCGCAGCCCGAGCAAGGCACGGCGGAAGGTTTTGTGCTGAACGAAGCGCGCGGCTTCAGCCTGAACGTGGCGCAGGCCAGGCTCAGGCTGGCCGACCAGACCCAGGGGTTTGACCCGGCGCTGATCCGGCTGCAGCGCGATGATATTTATGTCTCGAGCACGCTGCTTTCGCGCTGGCTGCCGCTGGACCTTGAGGTGGACCTGTCCAGCCTGACACTGCGGGTGCAACCCCGAGAGCGCCTGCCCTTGCAGGAGCGGCTGGAACGCGAGCGCCTGGGCGCCATGGCCAGCGCCCGCACGGGCGGCTACGAAGACCCGGGCTACCCGCGCCAGGACATGCCCTACCGGCTGCTGGGCGTGCCCTTTATTGATCAGACGCTGGGGCTCGGACTCCGAAGCGACAATGGCAGCCGGCAGACCAGTGCCAACTACACCGCTTACCTGACCGGCGACTTGCTCGGCATGGAGTCGGCCTTTTTTGTCAGCAGCACGAAGGACAACCCCAAGCCGGACGTGCGCTTCACGCTGGCGCGCCACGATCCCGATGCGGGCCTGCTCGGCCCTTTGCGCGCCCGCTCGGTGATGTTCGGCAACGGCGTCTCGGTGCCCAGTGTGACCAACATCGCCAACAGCAGCCCGACGGGCAAGGGCTATGGGCTGACGCTGAGCAACCGGCCGCTGACTCAGCCCACCAGCTTCGACCGCCATACGCTGCGAGGCGACCTGCCACCCGGCTGGGATGTGGAACTGTATTTCAATGAGGCCCTGGTCGGTTTTCAGACCTCGCGTGCCGACGGTCGCTACAGCTTTGACGACCAGCCCTTGACCTATGGGCCCAATGAATTCCGCCTGGTCTTTCACGGCCCGCTGGGCCAGCAGCGGGTGGAGAAGCAGCGCTTTTTGCTGGAGCAATCGAGCACGCCGCCCGGCGCGTTTTATTACAACTTCGGCCAGCTCCAGGACAGCGCGGGCCAGTCGCGCTCGGTGGCGCAATTTGAATGGGGCATGAACAAGTACCTGACCGCTACCGGCGGTTTTGTCCGCTTGCCGGCACTGGCAGGCACCGGCACAAACACCGCAACGGCAGCCGCCGACGGACAGCTTTACACCAATCTGGGGCTGCGTGCTTTCTGGCAATCGTTCATTGTCAGCAGCGATTTTTTCAGGTCTCCCAATGGCGGCTGGCTCAACGAGTCGGGAATCAAGACCCGGGTCGGAAGCCTTGCCATGAGTTACAGCCACATGCAGCTCCATGATTTCAGCAGTGAGGTTTTTTTACCCAGTGCTGACCCTTTGCGCACGCGCGACAAAGTGCGGCTGGACGGCGCGATTCCGGCCGGGTTTCTGCCGCGCCTGCCGGTGACTCTAGAGGTGCAGCGCGACGCGTTTCAGTCGGGCAGCACCAATCTGGCCTTGACCGGCCGTGTGGCCGCCTATGTGAACCGGACCTCGGTGTCTAACCAGCTGACCTGGCAAACCACAGGCGGCAATACGTCGGCCAGCGGGGCCCTGCAACTGAGCCGCCGGGTCGGCGGCATCGGTTTGAGCGGCCAGCTGGGCTACAGCCTTAAACCTGAAACAAAACTGGACACCGTCGCGCTCTCGGGCGACAAGCGCCTGGGCGAGGCTTATCTGCTCAATCTGGGCCTGGTTCGCTCGGTCAGCAGCCACGAGACGCTGTATACAGCGGGCCTGAACAAAAGCCTGGGCCGCTACGGGCTGGGCCTGAGTGCAAGTTATTCAAGCCGCGGGGTGTTTGCCGTGGGCCTGCAACTCTTCATTGCGATGGGCCGGGAACCCCGGCAGGCACAATGGCGGTTTGATGCGCTGCCCAAAGCAGACGGCGGCGCTGCATCGGTGCGTGTTTTTCTGGACGACAACGGCAACGGGGTCATGGACCCCGGCGAAGAGCCGATCACGAATGTCGCGATGACCGTCAACGGCAGCCGGGCGCCGGTGCGAACGGATGCCGCAGGGATTGCCTGGCTGGACCGTTTGCCGATCAGTCAACAGGTGGACATTGCCGTCGACACGCAGACGCTGGAGGACCCTTACTGGGTGCCGCAGCGCAAGGGCGTGCGCCTGGTTCCGCGGCCGGGTCGTGTCGCGGAACTTGATTTCCCCGTCATCCTGACTAGCGAAATTGACGGTACGGTTTACCTGGTCGAAAAAACAACCAGGCGCGGCATGGGCGATGTGGTGATTGAACTGCTTGACCTCGACCGCAGGGTAGTGTCTGCCATCAAAAGCAGTTCAGACGGCTACTACATTGTTCCGGCCGTGGCGCAGGGTCGCTACCATTTGCGGGTAGCGCCGGAGCAACTGAAACAGTTCGACCTGATTGATCCGGGCGAGCGTGTGATCACCATCTTGCCGGACGGAAAATTCATCAACGGCGTGGATTTTTTGCTGCGCAAAAACCCGACCGGGCCAGTGTCTGGTCTGCCCCGCGAGGAGCGTCATGAAAAAAGATGATTCCCGTCCAAACTTCGTTCAGCAGGCCGCTGCCTGCGCTCTTGTGATCGGCGGCGTCGCTTTGGCCGGCGACAACAACGCAGCGACGGCGGTGGGCACGGCGAGTGCAACGGTAGTTGAATCGGTGTCCATCAGCATTGGTGTGCCGCCGCCGCCCGTGCCAGCGGCGGTCGTGACGACCCCGGCTTTGTCAGGCACTATCTTTACCGTCGAAAGTTTCACTGGCAGCCTGTCCCCCAGTGGACCTTTGCTGCGCGTTGGATCGACCCCACCCACCGATGCCGTTGTGACCGGCGTGGCAGGTGGGGCCGGGGCAGGCGCCGCGCCGTCTACCGCCAACAGCGCCACCGTCAACGTGACGCGCAATGCCGACGGCTCCCTGGGTGTCAGTGGCGGTTCGGGCTTGACATTTGCCGTATGGCAACCGGATGCCGACACGGTCATCGTCGAGTACAACTGAGGACGTCTGCTTGGTGTAAGGATTATCTGACCGTGGAATCAGACCAATTTGAAGGTTTTTCTCGGTTTTACCAAATGACATCTTTGGATGGTTGTCATTTAGTGCACATGCTAAATATCAAGCGAGAAGGCGAATGAATATGTTAATTATCGAAAATCACGGGCCGGCCCTGGTACGGTTGCAGCAAATTCTCGCGGGAAAAGCCGCAGCGGAAGTCGGCGTGGCCACCAATCTGAAAGAAGCCAGTGCGAAAGTGCATGACCATTGGCCGAAACTGGTCGTGGTCAATCGGCACCTATCTGCTGGAAGGATTGCTTCAATGGAACACTTTTCAACCTTGATCGAGGCCATTCCCGATGCAGTTTTCTTGAAAGATGGCGAGGGACGCTGGCTGATCATCAATGAACCGGCCAAACAGATGCTCCAATTGCACGACCTTCCCTGGCAGGGTAAAACCGACATGGAATTGGCGGATCTGCATCCGGTATTCCGTGCAACGCACGAGGGATGCTTGGCGAGCGATGAAAAGGCATGGCAGGCAGGCAAGTTGCTGGTAGGCGAAGAAATCGTGCCAGGGGAAGATGGTCGATGCGCGATCATAGAGACGCGCAAGGTGCCGCTGTTCAGCAAAGAGGGGCAACGCAAGGGATTGGTGATCATTGGACGCGACATCACCGAGCGCAAGCAGACCGAAGCCTTGCTCAAAGAGCAACAAACGCAGATCAAACTCGCCGCTCAGGTATTCGCGCGGGGCCGCGAAGGTGTCACCGTGACCGATGCCAGCGGTACCATCGTCCTGGTCAACCAAGCATTCACCGAGATCACCGGTTACACGCAAGCCGAGGTGCTTGGTCAAAATCCGCGCATTTTGCACTCCGGGCGACAGAGCCCGGAATTTTATCGGGCCATGTGGGAAGCTATCACCACAGTCGGCCACTGGTCCGGAGAAATCTGGAATCGGCAAAAGGACGGCACGATTTACCCCGTGTGGCTCACGATCTCTGTCCTGCGCGACGCGCAAGGGCAGATTACCCACTACATCGGCAACTTCAGCGACCTGAGCGATGCCAAGGCGGCAGAAAATCGCATCCAGTGGCTATCCCATTTTGACGCACTCACCGGCCTGCCCAACCGTACCTTGCTGCGCGACCGCACCGAACAAGCCATCAGCATGATGCAGCGTGCCGGTGAACCCCTGACTATGATGCTGGTGAGCGTTGACCATTTCAGTAGAGTCACTAACACCCTGGGTCACCAAATCGGCGACGTGCTGCTTGTAGAAATGGCCAAGCGGCTGAGCGAGTCGGTGCGCGCTCAGGACACGGTGGCACGATTGAGTGGCAAGGAGTTTGTACTGCTCCTGCCAAACACCCCCGAGAGCGGCGCAGCATACTTGGCCACCGAGCTGCTGAAGAAGCTCGCCCAACCGTACCAATTGGACGGTCACGATTTGACGGTGACCGTCTCTATCGGCATCGCCGGCTACCCCGATAACGGAGGCGACTTCGACTCGCTGTTCAAGGCTGTGGTGATTGCCATGCACAGCGCCAAGGACAATGGGCGCGACAACATTCAAGTTTACCGCGATGAGCTGTTCCAGCAAGGGGTCGCACGTGAACACATGGTCAATGCCTTGCGCAAGGCTGCCGTACTTGATCAACTGCAGCTGCTTTACCAGCCGCTAGTGGACTTGCAATCCGGACAGATCAGCGGCCTGGAGGCCCTGCTGCGCTGGCACCACCCGGAGTTGGGTTCTGTCTCTCCTGTCGAGTTCATTCCACTGGCCGAGGAAACCGGCTTGATCATAAGCATTGGCGAGTGGGTCTTGCAGCGCGCCTGCCGCGACATTCGCACCTGGCTAGACAAGGGCATCAAAGTACCGCACGTGGCAGTCAACCTTTCACCGCTGCAGTTTCACGATCCCGATTTGATTTCGCAGGTGAAAAGCGCCCTGTCCGCCTCGCAGATCGATCCCGCGCTTATTTACCTAGAGGTGACCGAGGGTGCACTGATGGATGATGTGCCACACAGCGAAGCCACGCTCAGGGAGTTCAAGAACTTCGGCATAAAACTCTCGCTCGACGACTTTGGCACCGGCTATTCATCATTGAGTTACCTCAAACTCTTCCCTTTTGACAAGGTCAAGATCGACCAATCCTTTGTGCGTGACGTCGCCAGCAGCCAGAGCGACGCGGTGCTGGTGAAGGTGATTGTGTCCATGGCCCATGGCTTGGGCATGAAGGTCATTGCCGAAGGGGTGGAAACCGAAGCCCAGTGCGAGATCATGCGCACCAGCATCTGTGACGAAATTCAGGGCTATTTCTTCTCGAAACCCATTTCCGCCGAGGCGATTGAAGAACTGTTCTCTGAAGGTCGCCAATTGCCTGCGCATCTGCTGCGCCTGCAAAAGCCGCAACGCACGCTGCTGCTGGTGGATGACGAGCCCAACATCGTGGCCTCACTCAAGCGCCTGTTCAGGCGCGATGGCCATGTCATGCTGACTGCCAACAGTGGCGCGGAGGGTCTGGAATTGCTGTCAAAACATAAGGTTGACCTGATCATCTCGGACCAGCGCATGCCGGGCATGACCGGGGTTGAGTTCTTGCGCACAGCCAAAGCACTCTACCCTGACACGATTCGCATCGTGCTGTCAGGTTACACCGAGTTGCAGTCGGTCACCGACGCCATCAATGAAGGGGCGGTCTATCGCTTTCTGACCAAGCCCTGGGAGGACGAACCGCTGCGTGAGCAGATCAACAAAGCCTTTGAGTACAAGGAACTTCTGGAAGAAAACCGCCAGCTCGACATCAGGATCCGCACCACTAACCAAGAGTTGATTGCTGCCAACCGGCAACTCGGCGATGTGCTGCAAAACAAGCGCCACCAGATCGAACGCGACGAAACCAGCCTGGCAATTGCACACGAAGCTTTGCAGCACATGCCGCTGTCTGTCATTGGGGTGGATGATGAAGGCGTGATTGCCTTTGTGAGTGTGATCGCAGAGCGCCAGTTTTCGAGCGCAGGGCCCCTGCTGGGGGTTGAGCTCACGTTTGCGCTGCCCGCCATTGATG
>JBASJO010000620.1:0-1526 GCA_049655365.1 Rhodoferax sp.
GCTGCTGGCGCTCGACGGTGTGCGCAAGAGCTACAACCTCGGCCTGCCGAACGAGACCGAGGTGCTGCATGGGGTGTCGTTTCGCATCGGCCGCGGCGAATTCGCGGCCCTGATCGGCCCCTCAGGCTCCGGCAAGAGCACGCTGCTGAACATCGTGGGACTGCTCGAGCACATGACCACCGGCAGCTACCGCATCGATGGCGAAGAGGTGAGCGGCCTCGACGATGCCGCGCTCACGCTGCGCAGGCGTTCCGCGCTGGGCTTCATCTTCCAGTTCCACCACCTCTTGCCGGCCTTCACCGCGCTCGAAAACGTGACCTTGCCCGCGCTGATGCGCGAGGGCCGCATCACGCCCGCCCAGCGCGAGCGGGCGCGTGCCGTGCTCGCCGCCGTCGGCCTGGGCCATGCGATGGACAAGCGCCCGGGCCAGTTGTCTGGCGGCATGCAGCAGCGCGTGGCCATTGCGCGTGCGCTGGTGCTCGAACCCCCGCTGGTGCTTGCCGATGAACCCACCGGCAACCTGGACACCGTCTCGGCCGACGAGGTTTTCGCGCTGATGCGGCAGATGCACCGCGAGCTGAAGACGTCCTGTCTGGTGGTGACACACGACCCCCGGCTGGCCGCCCGCTGCGACCGCGTGCTCGAACTCGTGGACGGGCGGCTCGTGCATGACGGCGCAGCGGCCCGCCCGCCGGGCTAAGCCCCCGGCAGGCGGCGCCGCCTGATGACCCGACGGGACATTCAGGGTCGCGGGGGTGCCGCGGACCGAGGCGCCGAAAGAGCAGGAGGTGGCCAGGCGCCAGTCGTTGTATCGATCGTCGCAACGGCCGGCTCAGGGGTGGGCGAATGCCCTCACCACTGCCCGCTTTCCATCCGGATCGCCACTTCGCAGTCTTCAAAAATCTCCAGCTTGGCGATCTTCACCCGCACGCCGATGACGCCTGGCAGTTGCATCAGGCGGCGCGTGAGCTTGCCGATCAGGCTTTCCAGCAGGTTCACGTGCTCGGCGGTGCACTCGTCAATGATGATCTGGCGCACCTTGCGGTAGTCCAGCACGTGGTTGATGTCGTCGTCATGCGGCAGCAGGGGCTGGGTGCCCTGGTTCAGCTCGGCGTCCACCTGGATCGGCTGCGGCGCGGTCTTCTCGAAGTCGAGGATGCCCAGGTTGGCGTCGAAACGCAGCCCGGTGAGGGCGAGGATCTGGGTGCCGGACTGCGGCGCTGTGGGTGTGGTCATGTCGGGGCGGGACGCGGGGTCCGCAGGGTTACATCGGCAAATACATCAACGATTCACATCAACGAGAAGTCGCGCTCGAAACGCATCAGGTGCTGACCGCCGTCGACCAGCAACGTGGTGCCGGTGATCGATCGGTTGTCCAGCGCAAAGGCCACGGTGGCGGCCACGTCCTGCGGGGTGGACGAGCGGCCCAGCGGCGACTGGCGGTGCAGCTCGGCGAACTTGTCGTCGCTCAGCAGGTGGCTGGTGAGGGTGAGGCCGGGCGCGACGCCGACCACGCGCACCTGCGG
>JBASJO010000621.1:0-4206 GCA_049655365.1 Rhodoferax sp.
GCCAAGCACATGCCGAAATTCAACTCAATATCCATCAGCGGCTACCACATGCAGGAAGCCGGTGCCAACCAGGCGCTGGAGCTGGCCTTTACCCTGGCCGACGGCAAGGAGTACGTCAAGACCGCCATAGCCAAGGGCATGGATGTTGATGGTTTTGCCGGCCGTCTGAGTTTTTTCTGGGCCATTGGCATGAATTTCTACCTGGAAGTGGCCAAGATGCGCGCCGCGCGCCTGCTGTGGTGCCGCATCATGAAGGGCTTCAACGCCAAATCTCCCAAGAGTCTCATGTTGCGCACCCACTGCCAGACTTCCGGCTGGTCGCTCACCGAGCAGGACCCCTACAACAACGTGGTGCGCACCACCATCGAGGCCATGGCGGCGGTGTTTGGCGGCACGCAATCGTTGCACACCAATTCGTTCGACGAGGCCATCGCGCTGCCGACCGAGTTCAGTTCGCGCATCGCGCGCAACACCCAGCTCATCATCCAGGAAGAGACTCACATCACCAACGTGATCGACCCCTGGGCTGGTTCCTACATGATGGAAAAGCTCACCCAGGACATGGCCGATGCGGCATGGGCCATCATCGGGGAAGTCGAGGCCATGGGTGGCATGACCAAGGCCGTGGATTCGGGTTGGGCCAAGCTCAAGATCGAGGCGGCGGCGGCAGACAAGCAGGCACGCATTGACTCTGGCCGCGACGTCATCGTGGGCGTGAACAAATACAAGCTCAAGACCGAAGACGCCATCGAAGCCCGCGACATTGACAACGTCGCGGTGCGCGATTCGCAAATTGCCCGGCTCAACGCCATCAAGCAGAAACGCGATGCAGCGCAGGTGCAACAGGCACTCCAGGCGATCGAGGCCGCCGCCGCCAGCGGCATTGGCAACCTGCTGGACCTGAGCATCAAGGCAGTGCGAGCCCGTGCCACCGTGGGCGAAATCAGCGATGCCATGGAAAAGTCTTTTGGCCGGCACCGTGCCGACACGCAAAAAGTGACCGGCGTCTATGCCGCCGCTTACGATACGGACGCCACTGACGGGAACACCATGGACTACTGGAACGCGCTCAAGACCGAAATTGCCGACTTTGCCACCGAGCAGGGCCGTCGCCCACGCGTGATGATCAGCAAGCTCGGCCAAGACGGCCATGACCGAGGTGCGAAGGTAGTGGCCACGGCCTTTGCCGACCTCGGCTTTGATGTCGACATGGGGCCGCTGTTCCAGACCCCCGAGGAATGCGCGCGCCAGGCCATCGAGAACGACGTGCACGCTGTGGGCGTCAGCACGCTGGCCGCCGGCCACAAGACCCTGGTGCCGGCCATCATTGCGGAGCTCAAAAAGCAGGGCGCCGACGACATCATCGTGTTTGTTGGCGGCGTCATTCCGCGCCAGGACTACGACATGCTTTATGCCGCCGGCGTCAAGGGCATCTACGGCCCCGGAACGCCGATCCCGGTGAGCGCGAAGGACGTGCTCAAGCAGATCAAGGCTGCGCTGAAGTGATTCCAGGAGCTCTGGTGGCGGCCGTGCTGCAAGGTGATGCCAACGTGCAGCGCCGCGCCATGGCAAAGGCCATCACACTGCTCGAGTCCACTCGCGCTGACCATCGGTTGCAGGCCGACGAGTTGCTGACCGCCTTGTTGCCGCACACCGGCCAGTCGTTTCGGCTGGGCATCAGTGGCGTGCCGGGTGTGGGCAAGTCGACCTTCATCGAGGTGCTGGGCCTGCACCTGATCGGGCAGGGTCACCGCGTGGCGGTGCTGACGATTGACCCCTCCAGCACCGTGTCGGGCGGTTCCATCCTCGGTGACAAAACCCGCATGGAGTTGTTGTCCGTCAACGACAAAGCTTACATCCGTCCCAGCCCCAGCAGCGGCACGCTGGGCGGTGTGGCCGAAAAAACCCGCGAGGCCATGCTGGTCTGCGAGGCGGCGGGTTATGACGTGGTGATTGTTGAAACCGTGGGTGTGGGCCAAAGCGAAACGGCCGTGGCCAACATGACCGACATGTTTGTGCTGATGCAGTTGCCCAATGCGGGCGACGATTTGCAGGCCGTCAAGAAGGGCGTGATGGAACTGGCCGACCTGGTGGTCATCAACAAGGCCGACATCGACCCCGATGCCGCCACGCGGGCGCGCGCCCAAATCAGCTCCAGCCTGCGTTTGCTGGGCCTGCATGGCAGCCCGGACCACGCGCACCATGATGAAAAAATATGGCACCCGCAGGTCATGCAGCTCAGCGCCTTGCATGCGCAGGGGGTCGATACCTTTTGGGCCATGGTGCTTGAGTTCAAGGACCTGCAAACCGGCAATGGCAAGTTTGCCTCGCGCCGCCAGAAGCAGGCGTTGGCGTGGATGTGGGAGCGCATTGATGCCGGCCTCAAGACCGCGTTTGCCCAGCATCCGCAGGTAAAAATCCTGTTGCCTCAGTTGACCCAAGAAGTGTTGACAGGCCGGCTGGCGGCCTCCACGGCCGCAAGAAACCTGCTTCAGGCCCATGCCGAAAAAGCCTGATTTGACCATCCATTTAAAACACGACTAACTCACTATTTCCTGACCAAAGAAAGACCAAGCCATGCACGATATTCTTGAACAACTGGAAAAAAAGCGCGAACTCGCCCGTTTGGGCGGGGGCCAGAATCGCATTGACGCGCAGCACAAAAAAGGCAAGCTCACCGCGCGTGAGCGCCTGGAGGTGTTGCTGGACCAGGGCACGTTTGAGGAATGGGACATGTTTGTCGAACACCGCTGCGCCGACTTCGGCATGCAGGACAACAAGATCCCGGGCGACGGTGTGGTCACCGGCTACGGCATGATCAATGGCCGCCTGGTGTTTGTCTTCAGCCAGGACTTCACCGTCTTCGGCGGGGCGCTGAGTGAAGCCCATGCCGAAAAAATCTGCAAGATCATGGACCAGGCCATGAAGGTCGGCGCGCCGGTGATCGGCCTCAACGAGTCGGGTGGCGCGCGCATTCAGGAAGGCGTGGCCTCGCTCGGCGGTTATGCCGACGTGTTCCAGCGCAACGTGATGGCCAGCGGTGTGGTGCCGCAGATCAGCATGATCATGGGGCCATCAGCCGGTGGTGCGGTGTATTCCCCGGCCATGACCGACTTCATCTTCATGGTGAAAGACTCGAGCTACATGTTTGTCACCGGCCCTGAAGTGGTCAAGACCGTGACGCACGAAGAGGTGACCGCCGAAGAACTCGGTGGCGCCATCAGCCACACCACCAAGAGCGGTGTCGCCGACCTGGCATTTGAGAACGACGTCGAGGCGCTGCTGATGCTGCGCCGCCTGTACAACTACCTGCCCCTGAGCAATCGTGAAAAAGCCCCGGTGCGCCAAAGTGGCGACCCGGCCGGTCGCATGGAGCACAGCCTGGACACGCTGGTGCCAGACAACCCCAACAAGGCTTACGACATGAAGGAGCTGATCGTCAAGACGGTCGATGACGGCGACTTCTTTGAGCTGCAGCCCGAGTACGCCAAGAATATCCTGATCGGCTTTGCCCGCATGGACGGCCAGACCGTGGGCATCGTGGCCAACCAGCCGCTGGTGCTGGCGGGCTGCCTGGACATCAAGAGCAGCATCAAGGCGGCGCGTTTTGTGCGTTTTTGCGATGCCTTCAACATCCCGGTGATCACCTTCGTGGACGTGCCCGGGTTCATGCCCGGCACCGCCCAAGAGTTCGGCGGCATCATCAAGCACGGAGCCAAGCTGCTCTATGCCTATGCCGAGTGCACCGTGCCCAAGATCACCGTGATCACCCGCAAGGCCTACGGTGGCGCCTACGACGTGATGGCCTCCAAACACTTGCGTGGTGACGTCAACTTTGCCTGGCCCAACGCTGAAATCGCGGTGATGGGGGCCAAGGGCGCGGTTGAGATCATCTTCCGCGAAGACAAGGGCCACCCTGAAAAACTGGCGGCCAAGGAAGCCGAATACAAGGCCCGTTTTGCCAACCCGTTCGTGGCTGGTGCGCGTGGTTTTATCGACGACGTGATTTTGCCCAGCGAGACCCGCAAGCGCATTTGCCGCAGCCTGGTCATGTTGAAAGACAAGAAGCTTGAGAACCCGTGGCGCAAACACGGCAACATTCCGCTTTAAGTTTTGGTGGAACGCGCTATGAAACTTTGTCGCACTGGATCGGGCTGCCCGGGCGTTTTGCTCCGTGTCCCCCGGCCTGCGGCCTCCTCCTTGACC
>JBASJO010000622.1:0-4056 GCA_049655365.1 Rhodoferax sp.
CCACCACACGGTCTGCAACATTGAAAATTTCACGCAGTTTGTGGGAGATCAGAATACAGCTCTTGCCATGTGCCACGAACTCGCGGATATAGGCCAGCAGCTGGTTTGCCGCATGGCTGTCCAGCGAAGAGGTGGGCTCGTCCAGAATCATCAGTTCCAATGGCTGCACCCCAGGGGTGAATGCACGGGCAATTTCGACCAGCTGACGCTTGCCGATCGACAGATCAGCCACCACCTGGTCCGCATGCAAGCCATGGCCGGGAAAGATACGGTCCAACGAGGCGACCAATTGGGAACCGGCATTGACACGCCAGTTCCAGCCTTTGAGCTTAGGCTGGGCAATACGCATGTTCTCTGCCAGCGAAAGATTGGCGCAAAGGGAAAGCTCCTGATAAACGGAGCGAACCCCCAGGCGTTGCGCCTCGCGCACACTCCAGTCGGAGCGCCCGGCTCTGCCGGTGAAATGCAGTTCCCCGCGATCAGGCGTCAGAGTGCCTGACAGCACATTCATCAGGGTGGATTTGCCAGCCCCGTTATGTCCTACCAAGCCAATGCATTCACCGCGCTTGATCTCGAAATCCACGCCGCGAAGCGCCTGCACGGCACCGAATGCTTTGGCGGCATCCCTGACATCAAACAGGATTTCAGAAGTTGAATTTGTCACTGTGTTTCTCTTGTCAGAAATGCCGACAAAAACTCACTTCAGCTTGGCCAGGAAATCGATCACTTCTTTTTGCGAGTACTCAACGTTCACCACGCCACCCGCTTCTGTGTTTTTGAGCGACTCATCCAACGTCTTCTGGGTCACAACACTCAAGGGCAGCTTCATGTCCTTGGGGACTTTGGCGCCTGCCAGGATCTGCTGGGCAACCCAGAAGGCAAATGTTGAAGCACCGGGTGCAATGCTGGCCGACATGGTCTCGTACTTGCTCGCATCGCGCTGCTCTTTCCACCAGGTTAGTTCATCATGGCGATTGCCGAGAAAGATGATTGGGGTGGGCCGCCCTGCCGCCTTGAACGCTTGGGCAACGCCATAGCCGTCACCCCCTTGGGTGGCCACTGCCGTCACAGCGGGCAGGGTCGAGAGAATGGCCGAAACTTCTTTTTGTGCGACTGTCTGGGTCCAGTTGCCATGGGCCGAGCCGACGATCTTGTATTGGGGGTGTTTCTTTACGCCTTCGGCAATGCCTTGATGAATTTCATCATCAACAAAGACGCCCGCCAGACCACGCACCTCCAGCAGGTTACCCTTGAGGCCGCGGCTTGCAAAGTAGTCGATCTGCATCGCTCCGAGCTTCTTGAAATCCACCGCGATGCGATAAGCGCAGGGCTCAGTGACGATGCCGTCAAATGACACCACCACAATGCCCGCATCACAGGCCTTTTTGACCGCGCCATTGAGCGCTGTCGGGGATGCCGCATTGACGACGATGGCGTCGTAGCCTTGCAAAATCATGTTCTGAATTTGTGCGGCTTGTTCCGTCGCCTGGTTCTCGGCGGTTGTGAAGCTGGGTGCCTGCGCGACGATGCGTTTGGCTACAGCGTCCTTGGTGATTTTGTCCCAGCTCTTGAGCATGGTCTGGCGCCAGGAGTTGCCAGCGAAGTTGTTCGACAGTGCGATTTTCTTGGTCGCAGTGTCGGCAGCAATGGCTGCTGTCGGTGCTTGGGCAGCGAGAACGAGAAAGCAGCTGACAGCCACTGTACGAAGTGTGAATTGACGATTTTTCATGTAGTCTCCTTGTCATGAAGCCGTTTGCCCGGCCTCAGGTATTTCTTCAAAAAAAAGCCAGTCCGACAACCAAACGACCGCGTCGGTCATCAGTGGTACAGCGTTGGCACAAACGTGTACCCAGGCAAACGAATGTCAACACTTCAAAGATCGACGGCACTGGGTTTTCCATGAAAAACAAAGTACCGGCAGACATACGTCGTATTGAAATATCATCATACCAATGACGACTTTGGTTTGAACACTGGGAGAAACCCTGTGTCTGTCGCGGTTTTCGCGCCCTTGAGGTAAGCGTTTTAATTCGGCACAGAAATCCGCACCGTGGCATCCGCACGCTTGTGCAGATCGGGTAACAGCTCCAGGCCCAGTCCGGGCTTGTTGTTGAGGCTGATCATGCCCTTGCTGACGGTGGGTAACTCGGTCACCAGTTCCTTGTACCAGCCGCTGTAAAAGGCGCGCACACTTTCCTGGATCAGCGCGTTGGGCGCATGCAGCGACAGGTGGGTGGACGCGGCCCACACCACCGGCCCGGTGCAATCGTGCGGTGCCACCGGCAGTTGCCAGGCATCCGCCATGGCGGCGATCTTGCGAGCCTCGGTCAGGCCACCGCACCAGCTCAGGTCTAGCATGGCCACACCGGCCACACCGGTCTGCAGGTAATCCTTGAAACCCCATTTGTAGCTCAACGTTTCACTGGCGCAGATCAGGGCCTCGCAGTCCTGCGCATACTGTTTGAGCAGGTCGAGGCTGTCCATGCGGATGGCGTCTTCGTGCCAGAAGGTATTGAAGGGTTTCAGCGCGCGCGCAATTTTTTGCGCCATGGGCAAACGCCACAGGCTGTGAAACTCGACCATGATGTCCATCTTGTCGCCGACCGCATTGCGGATCTTGCGAAAGGGCTCCAGCGCCCGGTCCATATCTTCGTTGCTGATGTACTGGCCGTCACTTTTTTCGGCGGCCGGGTCAAACGGCCAGATCTTCATGCCCGTGATGCCCTCGCTCAGCAGGGACTCGGCGACCTCGTCGGCCCGGTGCAGGAAACCTTCCAGGTCTTCATACGGCCCGGCATGCTGCCCCAGACCCCAGTTGGCCGTGCTCTGGTTGACGGTGTTGCGCACGTACTGGTAGCCGGCGCAGGTGTTGTAAATTCGGATGGCGTCGCGGCTTTTGCCGCCCAGTGCCGTGTGCACCGGCATGTTGGCGGCCTTGCCAAAAATGTCCCACAGGGCAATGTCGACGGCCGAGTTGCCGCGCGTCTCGACACCCGAGCCGCGCCAGCCCAGGTAACCGGTGATGTCCTTGTTGCGCGCCTCGATGGCCAACGGGTCCTTGCCCAGCAATTTGGGGCCGACCCATTCGTGGATGTAGGCCTCCACGGCCTGCGCCCCCATGAAGGTTTCACCCAGTCCCACCAGGCCCTCATCGGTGTGGATGCGCACCCAGATGATGTTGGGAAACTCGCCCAGCCGAATGGTTTCAACTTCTGTGATCTTCAATGTGGGCTCCAGAAAAAAGGCCGCAAAGGTGCACCCTTGCGGCCTTTTGCCATGTGACTTAGTTGCCGCGAATTTTCTTCAGTTCGCCAAATACGACATCAATGGCTTCGGCGCCAATGCTGGCGGTGTGCTTCTCGTACACCGGCTTGACCTTCTCGAACATGCGGCGTTGCTCAGCCGCAGTGATCTCGTTGACCTGCATGCCCTTGGCCTTGAGTCCAGCCAACGCCTTGTCGCTCTGGGCACGAATGGTGGCGCGCTGCACTTTCTGACCTTCGATGGCAGCCTCACGCAACACCGCCTGCTCCTGCGGATTGAGCTGGTCCCACAGCTTCTTGCTGTAGAGAATCAGGAACGGTGTGTAGGCGTGGCGTGTCACGCTCAGGTACTTTTGCACTTCGTAAAACTTGGAGGTGTCAATGGTCACGAACGGGTTTTCCTGACCGTCGATGGTCTTGGTTTCCAGTGCCGTGAACACTTCGCCAAAGGCCATCGGCACAGCGTTGGTGCCCAGCGTCTTGAAGGTGTCGAGGAAGATGTTGTTCTGCATCACGCGCACCTTGACGCCGTCAAAGTCCTCGACCTTGGCCACGGGGCGCTTGCTGTTGGTCAGGTTGCGAAAACCGTTTTCCCAGTAGGCCAGGTTGACCAGGCCGGCGGCTTCGAGCTTCTTGTTGAAGTACTGGCCGGCTGGGCCGTCCAGTACGGCGTCAGCCTCTTTCTCATTGGCAAACAGGAAGGGCAGGTCGAACACGCCGAGTTCCTTGATGATGCCCACCAGCGGCGAACTGGAGGTACAGACCATTTCCTGGGTGCCGGCACGCAGTGCCT
>JBASJO010000623.1:0-2782 GCA_049655365.1 Rhodoferax sp.
GAGGGCCTGTGCGCCGAAGCGACTGCCTTGAGCGCGATGGTGCTGGCGGGTGGCCGACAGGCCCGCGCCGTGCTGGTGGTGGGCAGCGGTGGCGACGGCAGCTGGATCACGCCCTGCGGCGGCTGCCGTCAGAAGTTGCGCGAATTTGGCGCGCCCGATCTGATCATCCAGAGCGCCAACGAGCTGGCGCTGGGCCCGCGCCACACGCTGGCGCAATTGCTGCCCGAAAGCTTCGGGCCGGGCCACATCAAGGCCAGATAAGACGCTTGCCAGCACGCCCCATGAAGACCATCGACACTATTCGCCAGCGCGCCCCACATTTGCAACCCCGCATTGCGGTGGTGCTGGGCTCGGGCTGGGGCGGCTTGACCGAGCACCTCACCGGCGCCACCCAGATCCCCTACACCGAGCTGGCCGGTTTTCCGCAGCCCGGCGTGGCCGGCCATGGCGGCAGCTTGTGGCTCGGGCAGCTGGGCGCGCAGACTGTGGCCGTACTGAGCGGGCGCCAGCATGGCTATGAGACTGGTGCAGTGGACGGCATGGCGGTGCCACTTCACGTGCTGAAAGATCTGGGCTGCCACACGCTGGTGCAGACCAACGCGGCCGGCAGTTTGCGCCCGGACATGCCGCCGCAAAGCCTGATGCTGCTGAGCGACCACCTCAACCTGCCGCAGCGCTCGCCGCTGGTCGGTCTTGGCGGCTCGGAGCGCTTTGTCAACATGGTCGATGCCTATGACCCGGCGCTGCGAGCCCATGCCCACCGCGTGGCGCAAGCGCAGGGTACCGCCCTGTTTGAAGGTGTCTACGCCTGGGCTTTAGGCCCGCAGTTCGAGACCCCGGCCGAAATCCGCATGCTGCGCCTGCTGGGTGCCGATGCCGTGGGCATGAGCACCGTGCCCGAAACCATTCTGGCAAGGCACCTGGGGCTGCGCGTGCTGGCGCTGTCCTTCATCACCAACCTGGGCGCCGGCATGTCGGCCGAGCACCTGAGCCACACCCACACCCTGCAGCAGGCGCAACTGGGCAGTGCTGCGGCCAGCCGCTTGCTGGCTGACATCGTTGCCGAGATGGACCACCCCTCATGACTACCCCTTTGCCAACCCAATGGCTGACCGACCCACAGGCCAGCGCCCGACTCGCACTGGCCTGCCTCGACCTCACCAGCTTGAATGACGCCGACACCGAGGCCGACATTGCCGCCCTGTGTCAGCGCGCACAAAGCCCGTTTGGCCCGGTGGCGGCGGTGTGTGTCTGGCCGCGCCTGGCGGCGTTTGCCCGGGCGCACCTGCCAGCGACGATTGGCGTGGCGGCGGTAGCCAATTTCCCACACGGGCACGCGAACATCGACGCCGCCGTACTTGATGTCGAACAGATCGTGCAAGCCGGCGCGCAGGAAGTCGATGTGGTGCTGCCCTACCGCAGTCTGATGGCCGGTGACGAGCGCGCCGCAACCGACCTGCTGGTGGCTGTTCGCCGGGCCTGCCCCGGCCTGCTGCTCAAGGTGATTCTGGAAACCGGCGAACTCAAGACACCGGCGCTGATGGCGCGCGCCTGCCAGCTGAGCCTGGACGCCGGCGCTGATTTCCTGAAAACCAGCACCGGCAAAACCCCGGTCAGCGCCACGCTGGAAGCCGCGCGCGTCCTGCTCGGCGCCATTGCCGCGAGTCCGGCTGCGCGTACCCGTGTGGGCTTCAAGGCTTCTGGTGGCATTCGCAGCGTGGCCGAGGCTGCCGCCTACCTGGCCCTGGCGCAAGAACTGCTGGGCGAACCAGCACTGACACCGCAGCGCTTTCGCATCGGCGCCAGCAGCCTGTTGCACGACATCGAGGCGGTACTGTCCGGCGCGGCCGAACCCAGCACCGCGCCGCGCGGCGCTTACTGAAACTGCACCATGCTGGCCCAGGAAATCATCCGCATCAAACGCGACGGCCAGACCCTGGCACGCAGCCACATCGACGCCTTCGTGCGTGGCCTCGTCGATGGCTCCTGGAGCGAAGGCCAGGCCGCCGCACTCGCCATGGCCATGTTCCTCAAGGGCATGAGCCGCGCGGAGACGGTTGACCTGACCCGGGCCATGACCCATTCCGGGCTGGTGATGGACTGGCGCACCGCCCACCTGCACGGCCCGGTGCTGGACAAACATTCCACCGGCGGCGTCGGTGACAAGGTGAGCCTGATGCTGGCGCCCATCGTGGCGGCCTGCGGTGGCGTGGTGCCGATGATCTCGGGCCGCGGCCTGGGCCACACCGGTGGCACGCTCGACAAGCTGGCCAGCATCCCCGGCTACCAGTGCGCGCCGGATGTGCCCACGCTGCAGCGGGCGCTGCACAGCGCGGGCTGCGCCATCATCGGCCAGACCGCTGACCTGGCACCGGCCGACCGCCGGCTGTACGCCATTCGCGATGTCACGGCCACGGTCGAATCCGTGCCCTTGATCACCGCCAGCATCCTGTCAAAAAAGCTGGCCGCCGGCCTGCAGGCGCTGGTGATGGATGTGAAAGTGGGCAACGGTGCCTTTGCCGATTCTTTTGATATGGCCACCACCCTGGCCGAGTCGCTGGTGCAGGTGGCCAATGGGGCCGGGCTGCCCACGCGCGCCTGGCTCACCGACATGAACCAGGTGCTGGGCAGCACTTGCGGCAATGCGCTGGAAGTGATGGAGGCCATCGACTTTTTGACCGGCCAATGGCGTGAGCCGCGGCTGCTTGAAGTCACGCGCACCTTGTCGGCCGAGCTGCTGGTCATGGGCGGCCTGGCTGGCGACGCGGCCCAGGCCCTGCAA
>JBASJO010000624.1:0-2113 GCA_049655365.1 Rhodoferax sp.
CTCTGGGCTCCGGTGACGATGTGCACCTTGGCTTCGAGGCGGATGCCGCTCATGCCGATCGGCTCTTTCACGTCCTGGCCGTCAATGATGAATTCCTGCGGCTCCACCAACAGCAGACGCTGGTCGGTCGAGATGTTGATGGCCTTGGCGGTTTCGACCACGCGCGCCACGTCGGCGGCAGAGACCTCGCGGTCCTTGATGGCCACCATGCCGTGCGAGTTCATGCCGCGAATGTGGCTGCCGGTGATGCCGGTGTAGACCCGCTGGATCTTGCAGTCGGCCATCAGCTCGGCTTCCTTGAGCGCCTGCTGAATGCTCAGCACCGTGGCGTCGATGTTGACCACCACGCCGCGTTTGAGCCCGTTGCTCGGCGCCACGCCCAAGCCGGCCAGCTTGAGCTCGCCACCTGGCATGACCTCGGCCACCACCACCATCACCTTGGCGGTGCCGATGTCCAGACCGACGACCAAATCCTTGTACTCTTTTGCCATTGCGTCACCTGTTCACTTGATTACTTTTTTCATGTCCGCCGCCTCAACCGTGCTCACGCCGTTCAACCGGATGGCATAACCATCGGTATGGCGCAAGTCGACCGAAGCGAGTTGGTCGACACCGCGGTTGTAGCGCGCTGTCGCCTGGGTCACGGTCTTCAAAAATCGCTCCAGCCGCGCCACCAGTTCCTCGGTGCTGCCGCTACCCAGCTCCAGCGTGGTGCCCGACTCCAGCTGCGCGCGCCAGCCGCCGCGCGCTGTCAGCTCCAACTGCTCCAGCGCCAGCTCCATCGGAGCCAGCATCGGCTGCAGCGTCTGGTAGGTGGCCAGCACCCGGGCGCTTTGGCCGTCGGGGCCATTCAGGCGTGGTAACTGGTCCTGCTCCAGCTCCCCCAAATTGACTTCGAACACTTCACCAAAACTGTTGACCAAGCGCGAGTCACCTTCCACACCCCAATAAGCCACCGGCGCATGCTCCTGCAACTGCACTTTCAGCCGGTTCGGAAAATCACGCCGTACCACCGCCTGGCGCACCCAGGGCATGGTCTCGAACACCTGGCGCGTGGCTTGCAGGTCGAGCGTGAAGAAAGTGCCTTTCAGACGTGGCATCACGTTGGCGCGCAGCGAGATCGCGTTGTAGTGCGACACATCGCCGACCACCGTGACGCCCCGGATGGCAAAACGGGGCAACTGCAGCACGTAGGCCAGGGCGGCGCCCAGCAGCATGAGCGCCAGCACACCGAACAGGGCGCTGGCCAGCCCGTTCATGAGCCGGATGTCGAGCGGCAGGGGCGCGGCGTTTGTCATAGGGCGTAGTCGCGCGAGGCAGATTGCAGCAGCAGCAGGCAGAGCTCGGGGTAAGCGATGCCGGCCGCCTTGGCGGCCATCGGCACCAGCGAATGGCTGGTCATGCCCGGCGAGGTGTTGATTTCCAACAAGTAAGGCTGACGCGTCACGGCATCGATCATCACGTCGGCACGGGCCCAGCCCCGGCAGCCCAGGCTTTTATAGGCTTTCAACACCAGTTGCTGGATGGCCGACTCCTCGTCTTCAGGCAGGCCGCAGGGCACCAGGTACTGGGTGGTGTCGGTGAAGTACTTGTTCTGGTAGTCGTAATTACCCTCGGGCGCCACGATGCGGATCACCGGCAGGGCGCGAGCCTGTGCGCCGCTGCCCAACACCGCCACGGTCACCTCGTCACCGGCAATGAACTGTTCGCACAACACCACGTCATGCATGCCCGCCGCCTGCGCAAAAGCGGCCTCGCACTGGTCAAGTGCCGTGACTTTGGTGAGCCCCAGCGACGAGCCTTCGCGCGCGGGCTTGACGATCATGGGGCTACCCAGCGCTTGGAACGCCTCGCGGGTGGCCTGGGCGCTGTCAACGGTTTTCCAGGCCGGGGTGGGCAGGCCATCGGCGCGCCAGATGTGCTTGGTCATGAGCTTGTTGATGGCAATGCTGGAGGCCATCACGCCCGGGCCGGTGTAGGGGATACCCAGCAGTTCCAGCGCACCCTGTACCGTGCCGTCCTCGCCAAAGCGGCCATGCAGGGCAATGAAGCAGCGTGTGAAGCCTTCTTTTTTCAGCTCGCCCAGCTCGCGCTCGGCCGGATCGAAGGCCTG
>JBASJO010000625.1:0-2952 GCA_049655365.1 Rhodoferax sp.
TGCCTTGACCATGGCAAGCGCTGCAGGGCTCGGGAATGACCTTGCCGGTACCGCGGCAGGTGGGGCAGGTCTGCTGCACGCTGAAAAAGCCCTGGCGCATTTGCACCGCGCCCGAGCCGCCACAGGTACCGCAGGACTTGACCTGGGTGCCGGGTTTGGCACCGCTACCGTGGCAGCTGTCGCAGTTGTCCCAACTGGGGATGCGGATTTGTGCGTCCTTGCCCTTGGCAGCTTCTTCCAGCGTGACTTCCATGGCGTAGCTCAGGTCGCCGCCGCGGAACACCTGGCGGCCCCCGGCACGCCCCCCGCGTTGCTGACCAAACATGTCACCAAAGATGTCGCCGAAGGCTTCGGCAAAACCACCATAGGCTTCACCGCCGGCGCCTCCGCGCATGTTCGGGTCCACCCCGGCAAAGCCGTGCTGGTCGTAGGCCGCACGTTTTTGCGGGTCCGACAGCATCTCATACGCTTCCTTGGATTCCTTGAATTTCTCCTCGGCCACCTTGGCGGCGTCCCCCTGGTTGCGGTCGGGGTGGTGCTTCATCGCGTGTTTGCGATAAGCCTTCTTGATCTCTTCGTCCGAGGCGTTCTTGGGAACACCCAGCACTTCGTAGTAATCTCTTTTGGACATGGTCTGGTCTTGCCTGATGTCAATGCAAACGCCGCGGTGAACTTATCAGGTTCAGCGCGGCGCCCACCGACGGTTTAAAAACAGCGTGAAAACAAGCGCTTAGGGCTTCTTGACTTCTTTCACTTCGGCATCCACCACATTGTCGTCGGCCTGGGCCGAGCCACCCTGTGCGCCTTGACCGGCATCACCCTGCTGCGCGCCTTCAGCGGCCTGCTTGGCCTGCATGTCGGCATACATTTTTTCGCCGAGTTTCTGGCTCACCGTCATCAGGGCGGCGCTTTTCTCGTCGATGGCGGCCTTGTCGTCGGACTTGAGTGCGTCTTCGAGCTGCTTGATGGCGTCTTCGATGCTGGTTTTTTCAGCGGCATCGATCTTGTCACCGTACTCGGTCAGGCTCTTCTTGACACTGTGCAGGCTGGCATCGGCCTGGTTCTTGGCTTGCACCAGTTCCAGTTTGCGCTTGTCGTCGGCCGAGTTGAGTTCAGCATCCTTGACCATTTGCTGGATTTCAGCTTCGGTCAGGCCGGTGTTGGCCTTGATGGTGATCTTGTTCTCTTTGCCGGTGCCCTTGTCCTTGGCGCCCACGTGCAAAATGCCGTTGGCGTCGATGTCAAACGACACTTCAATTTGCGGCGTGCCGCGCGATGCCGGTGGAATGCCTTCGAGGTTGAACTCGCCCAGCAGCTTGTTGCCAGCAGCGATTTCGCGCTCGCCCTGGAACACCTTGATGGTCACCGCCGGCTGGTTGTCGTCGGCGGTCGAGAAGGTCTGGGCAAACTTGGTCGGGATCGTGGTGTTCTTGGTGATCATCTTGGTCATGACACCACCCAGGGTTTCAATGCCCAGGCTCAAGGGGGTCACGTCGAGCAGCAACACGTCCGTGCGGTCACCCGACAGCACCTGGCCCTGGATGGCGGCACCCACGGCCACGGCTTCGTCCGGGTTGACGTCCTTGCGCGGCTCCTTGCCAAACAGTTCCTTGACCTTTTCCTGCACCTTGGGCATGCGGGTCATGCCGCCGACCAGGATCACGTCGTTGATGTCGGAAGCGCTGACGCCGGCGTCCTTCAGGGCGGTGCGGCAGGGCGCAATGGTGCGCTCGATCAGCTCTTCGACCAGGCTTTCCAGCTTGGCGCGGGTGAGTTTGATGTTCAGGTGTTTCGGGCCCGAGGCATCGGCCGTCACGTAAGGCAGGTTGATGTCGGTCTGGGCGCTGCTGGAGAGCTCGATCTTGGCTTTTTCAGCGGCTTCCTTCAGGCGTTGCAGCGCCAGCACATCCTTGCCCAGGTCCACGCCTTGTTCTTTCTTGAACTCGGCAATCACGAAGTCAATGATGCGCTGGTCGAAGTCTTCACCGCCCAGGAAGGTGTCGCCGTTGGTGGACAGCACTTCGAACTGCTTCTCGCCATCGACATCGGCGATCTCGATGATCGACACGTCAAACGTGCCGCCACCCAGGTCATACACCGCAATCTTGCGGTCGCCTTTTTCGTTCTTGTCCATGCCGAAAGCCAGTGCCGCGGCGGTGGGCTCGTTGATGATGCGCTTGACATCGAGGCCGGCAATGCGGCCGGCGTCCTTGGTGGCCTGGCGCTGGGCGTCGTTGAAGTAGGCCGGCACGGTGATGACCGCCTCGGTCACGGCTTCGCCCAGGTAATCTTCGGCGGTTTTCTTCATCTTGCGCAGAATGTCGGCGCTGACCTGTTGCGGGGCCATGCGGTTGCCGCGCACTTCAACCCAAGCGTCACCGTTGTCGGCGGCGGCAATCTTGTAGGGCATCAGATCGATGTCTTTTTGCACTTCTTTTTCGGAAAACTTGCGACCGATCAAACGCTTCACCGCGTACAGGGTGTTCTTCGGGTTGGTGACCGACTGGCGCTTGGCCGATGCGCCCACCAGCACTTCGCCGTCTTCCTGATAAGCAATGATGGACGGCGTGGTGCGCGCACCCTCGGCATTCTCGATCACCTTGGCGGTGTTGCCTTCCATGACGGCCACACAGCTGTTGGTGGTGCCCAAGTCAATACCAATGATTCTTCCCATGATGCTTCCTTAAATGTTGGGGCAGTTGCCCAGCTGCAGTGCAGCCAGTACAAGCGCCCGGGAGGGTTTTGAAATTCGAATATGGATAAGGTGTGGCTACCCGCGCTTATTTCAAGCCGGACAGTCGTTTTATTTTGCGGCGGCCACCGTGACCAATGCCGGGCGCAGCACACGCTCGGCTATCAGGTAGCCCTTTTGCAGCACGGTGACCACGGTGTTGGCCTCCTGCTCTGAGGGCACCACGCTGATGGCCTGGTGCTGGTGCGGGTCGAACTTGT
>JBASJO010000626.1:0-2575 GCA_049655365.1 Rhodoferax sp.
CCCCCACGCTGCCGTCGGTGCGGTAGCGGTTGAGCACGCGGGCCAGCACAAACATCAAATCCGACAAGCGGTTGAGGTAATGCCGGGGCGTGTCTTTCAGCGCTTCCTGGCCTTCCAGCGCCACCACGGCGCGCTCGGCGCGGCGGGCCACGGTGCGGCACACATGGGCCAGGGCGGCGGCGCGGGTGCCGGCGGGCAGGATGAATTCCTGCAGGCGCGGCAAGGCCTCGTTGTGCTGCGCCAGCGCGTTGTCCAAGACCAGTACCGAGTCGGCCTTGAGCAACTCAAAGCCCGGAATGGACAGTTCGCCGCCCAGGTTGAACAACTCGTGCTGGACTTCGACCAACAGGGCGCGCACGTCGTCGGGCATGGCCTCGCACAGCAGCACGCCGATGTTGGAGTTGAGCTCGTCAACGTCGCCCATGGCGTGCACGCGCAAGCTGTTTTTGGAAACGCGGGTGTTGTCGCCCAGGCCGGTGGTGCCGTTGTCCCCGGTGCGGGTGGCGATTTGTGTCAGTCGGTTGCCCATGGTTCAGCTCTCAAAAAAGTGGAAAGACGCTTTGTGTAACGCACTGGTGAGGGCGCATTTGAGCATAATGAAGGATTATCACGGAGACCCATCTTGAACGCACCCGCCCCCTCGTTGCACCCGGAAATTGACAGCCGCCCCGTACCCGCCGCCTTGTTGCAAGCCCTGTCGGAGCGCTTTGGCGCGCAGTACTCCGCGGCGCTGGTGGTGCGCGAGCAGCATGGCCGTGACGAATCCTCCTTCAGCGTGCCACCGCCCGCGGCCGTGGTGTTTGCCGAGAGCACGCAGGACGTGGCGGATGCCGTCAAGCTGGTTGCGCAGTTCAAGGTGCCGGTGATTCCGTTTGGTGTCGGCTCGTCGCTGGAAGGCCATTTGCTGGCGGTGCAGGGTGGCATCAGCATCGATGTGGGTCGCATGAACCAGGTGCTGGCCATCAACGCCGAAGACCTGACGGTCACGGTGCAGGCCGGCGTGACGCGCAAGCAGCTCAACGAGGCGGTCAAGTCGACCGGCCTGTTTTTTCCGGTGGATCCGGGGGCCGATGCCACCCTGGGCGGCATGGCGGCCACACGGGCCAGCGGCACCAACGCCGTGCGTTACGCCACCATGCGCGAAAACGTGCTGGCGCTGGAAGTGGTCACGGCGCAGGGCGAGGTAATGCGCACCGGCACCCGTGCCAAGAAGTCCAGCGCGGGCTACGACCTGACGCGCCTCATGGTGGGCAGCGAGGGCACGCTGGGCGTGATCACCGAAGTCACGGTCAAGCTCTTTCCGCTGCCCGAGGCGGTGATGGCCGCCACCTGCTCGTTCGACAGCCTGGCCGACGCCGTCAACACCACCATTCATATCATTCAGATGGGTGTGCCAATAGCGCGCTGCGAGCTGCTCGACGCCAACACCATCCGGATGGTCAACAAGCACTCGAATTTGAGCCTGCGCGAGGGTGCCATGCTGCTGATGGAGTTCCACGGCTCGCCCGCCAGCGTGCAGGAGCAGGTCGACACCGTGCAGACCATTGCCAGCGACTTTGGTGGCCAGACCTTCGAGTGGGCCAGCACGCCCGAGGCGCGCACCAAGCTGTGGACGGCGCGGCACAACGCCTACTACGCCGGCATCCAGTCCCGCCCGGGCTGCAAGGTCATCACCAGCGACACCTGTGTGCCGATCTCGAAACTGGCCGACGCGCTGCTGGACTCGGTACTTGAGGCGCAGGCCAGCGGCATCCCGTACTTCCTGGTGGGCCATGTGGGCGACGGCAACTTCCACATGGGTTACCTGATCGACCCCGATTCAGCCACCGAGCGCGCCACCGCCGAGCAGCTCAACAGCCAGCTGGTACAGCGCGCGCTTAACCTGGGCGGCACCTGCACGGGGGAACACGGCGTGGGCCTGCACAAGATGGACTTCCTGGTTCAGGAAGCGGGAGTCGGGGCCATTGCCATGATGCGCGCCATCAAGCAGGCGCTGGACCCCGACAACGTGATGAACCCGGGCAAGATTTTCAGGTAGCCCGCACGCAGTCCGGGCTGCGGTTTACTCAATGGTCAGGCGCTGGGCGCCGCTCAGGGCCTGTTTTTTGGGCAGCGTGAGGGTCAGCACGCCGTTGTCGTACCTGGCTTTGGCCTGAGTCTGGTCAATGTCCGATGCCAGCTGGAAGCTGCGTGACACGGCGCCGTAATAACGCTCGCTGCGCAGTGTTTTTTCGTCCTGGCTGGTGCTGTCCTGCTGCTTGACTTCGGCGCGCAGGCTGACCACGTTGCCCTCCACGGCCACCTGGATGTCTTCCTTGGGGACGCCCGGAATTTCAGCCTGCACGGTGTAGGCGTCGCCGCTTTCCTTCACGTCCACCTTGATCTGCGCCGGTGTCGGCAGGGCGTCGCCATGCAGGGGTTTGATGTAAAAACCCGGCGCCACATCGCGGAAAAAGTCGTCAAACAGACCGCCGCGTGTCATCAGTGCATTCATGAGATTCTCCTTCTTCAACAGTGCGTTGGGTGAGCGGCCCGCAGCCCCCGTGGCTGCGAAGCTTCACTGCTGAAAATGGGG
>JBASJO010000627.1:0-3291 GCA_049655365.1 Rhodoferax sp.
ACTCAAACTGCTTGAGGGCTGCCATAATCTGGCTTTCGGTAAACTTGGATTTGCGCATTTCTATCTCCTGACGGTAGTTTGCCAGAAGACTCTACGAATGGGTGTCCAATCCAAGGGGAGGCTTACAGACGCAGCTCTGCATCGTGCACCTGGTGCGCGCCAGCCTGCGCTATGTGGTCGCCAAGGACAGCAAGGCTGTCGTGGCCGCGCTGAAGCGGATTTACCAGTCGGCCACGGCTGACGAGGCGGCGGGGGAGCTGGACGCTTTCGAGGCCGATTGGGGCGACAAGTACAAGGCCGTGGTGCGGCTGTGGCGGGGCAACTGGGACAACATCATTCCCTTCTTCCAGTTCCTGCCGGAGATTCGCAAAGTCATCTATACGACCAATGCGATCGAGTCGCTGAACATGGTGATGCGCAAGCTGACGCGCAACCGGCGCATTTTCCCGAACGACGACTCGGCGCTGAAGTCGCTGTTCCTGTCCATCCGGGAAGCGTCACGAAACTGGAAACAAATCCATCACTGGAAGCCGGCGCTACAGAGCTTCCAGGTGATGTTCGGGGAGGGGCGCGTCCCGCTGGGCGCGCTCTGAAATTGGGGAGTTACACAGTTGGTTTGACATACTCTTGTTGGGAGCGGCCTCCCTTTGCGCGTTTTCTATGACTCATGCCGCCGAGTTAGAAATTAAAGTACAAAATTTGACACACGGTACTTGCAACGCCGTTGTCGAGCTGTACAAGGAGTTGCCGGCGGCGTTTTTCAAGGTAGTTGTCGCTTTTCCTGTGTTTTCTAAGCGGCCAGTGGCACCGCTATGTCCTCTTTTTCTGGGTTCAGCATGACGCCGCCAACGGGCGTCCAATTACGCGTCTAACCCGACCACCGCTCCGGTCTTGCTGCTTTAGCGGCCTGGTATACCGCATGCCTTCCATGTTCAAACCGATGACGCCAGCCTTCATCGTCGGCAAGATCATTGAGGGAGTTGCGGCACGGGAGGCATTCGTGAAAGAGCCCTTCATCGTCAAGACGACCGACTAGCTACGCGCGGTGTTGCCGCTGAGGCTGCAGGTCAGGACGGCGCAGATCACGGGGCTGGCCGGCAGCATGCGGCACTGGAAGGGTCGCAAAAGCGCCGGAGGCACCCGTTGGCGCCCAAACAAGGCCCAAAGAAAAAGGCCGGTCATTTCTGACCGGCCTCTTTCCGAATTGGTGCCCAGGAGAGGACTTGAACCTCCACGTCTTTCAACACTAATACCTGAAACTAGCGCGTCTACCAATTTCGCCACCTGGGCTCGATGGCGCGCAATTTATAGCCACTTCATGGGATTGTCAACGCCTTCGCGCTACAATGGGGTCTGATTGTTCATTTCGTGGCCAGAGGCCACCTACACAGGAAGTACACATGTCCAAGCCTACCTGGCAGGACCCGCACGCTGGCCGCGAGGCCGAGCGTTACGAAAACCCCATTCCCAGCCGGGAGCTGATTCTTGAGCTTCTGGCCAAGGGCCAGAAGGCCCTGACCGCTGACCAGCTGGCGGCGCACTTTGGTTTGTTTGAAGAAGACCAGGCCGAGGCCCTGCGCCGCCGTCTGGGTGCCATGGTTCGTGATGGCCAGGCCCAGGCCGACCGTCGGGGGGCCTATTCCCCCATGGATGAAACCCATCTGGTCCGCGGCCGTGTTGTCGGCCACCCGGACGGTTTCGGCTTTCTCATCCCCGATGACAAGTCTGCCGACCTGCTGCTGACCTCCCGCGAGATGCGTCGTGTCTTTCATGGCGACATCGTGCTGGCGCGCGAGTCCGGTTACGACCACAAGGGTCGTCGTGAGGGCCAGATTGTCCGGATCGTCGAGAAGCGCACCAAAAAACTGGTCGGCCGCTATTACGAAGAGTCGGGTAACGCCTTCGTGGTGCCGGACAATGCCCGTATCACCCAGGAAATCCTGGTCTCGAACAGTGATCACACGGCTGTCGTTGGCCAGTTTGTCAGCATCGAGGTAGTGGAGTACCCCACGCACCGTTCCTTGCCGTCAGGCCGCATCGTCGAAGTGCTGGGCGACTATCTGGCCCCGGGCATGGAAATCGACATTGCCATTCGTACCTACGAAATCCCGCATGTATGGCCGGCTGAAGTAGAGCGCGAGGCCGCCCGCCTCGATCCCGAAGTAAGGGAAGAGGACAAGCAGGGTCGTGTTGATCTGCGTGATTTGCCGCTGGTGACCATTGATGGTGAAGATGCCCGCGACTTTGACGATGCCGTGTATTGCGAAAAGCGTCGTGGCGGCTTCCGTCTCATCGTGGCAATTGCCGATGTATCGCACTATGTCCGTGCCGGTACGGCGCTGGATGCCGAAGCGCTGAGCCGTGGTAACTCCGTGTATTTCCCACAGCAGGTTGTACCCATGCTGCCGGAAGTATTGTCCAACGGCCTGTGCTCGCTGAATCCGCATGTCGACCGCCTGTGCATGGTGTGCGACATGAACATTTCGCTGGCCGGCCGTGTCACTGCCTACAAGTTTTATGAAGGCGTGATGCACTCCCAGGCACGTCTGACCTATACCAAGGTCAGCGCCCTGCTGGAGCAGCCGGACAGTGAAGCGGGCCGCCAGGTAGCGAAGGATTACGCACATGTTGTAGAGCCTGTGCAGCGCTTGCAGGATCTCTTTCATGTGTTGCGTGCTACCCGCGAAAAGCGTGGTGCCCTGGATTTTGACAGCAACGAAACCCGCATCGAGTTTGGTGTTGACCGCAAGATCGAGAAGATTGTGCCGGTCACGCGCAACAAGGCGCACATGCTGATTGAAGAGTGCATGCTGGCTGCCAATGTGTGTGCAGCCGACTTTGTTGCCACTCAGCATTTGCCGGCGCTGTACCGTAACCATGAAGGCCCGCGCAATGAAAAGCTGATGAAGCTGCGCGGTTATCTGGGTGCGCTGGGTCTTCCGTTCACGGCAGGTCCCAAGCCGCAGCCTTCTGACTTCAAAGCCGTGATCGACAAGATCCAGGAACGCCCGGACAAGCACATCATCGAAACCATGTTGCTGCGTTCGCTCTCGCAGGCGGTTTATTCGCCGGAGAACATCGGTCACTTTGGTCTGTCATACGAAGCGTATGCACATTTCACCTCGCCGATTCGTCGCTATCCCGATCTGCTGTTGCATCGCGTGATTCGTGCGCGTGTGCAGACCGAGCATTCGCTGATGGGGGCCATGGGCGACAAGATGCGTCGCATGCGTGGCAAGAAAGCGGAGGGCACCGGCATGCCGGACATGGCCCAGATGCTGGCCTTTGGCG
>JBASJO010000628.1:0-1586 GCA_049655365.1 Rhodoferax sp.
AGGGCCACCACTACAGCAGCACCGCGCTGGTCGGTGGCGACGCCACGCTGGCCGCGCAGTTTGACAACGGCCACTTTGCCACGCTGTACCTGAGCCCGCGCGACTACCACCGCATCCACATGCCCTGTGCCGCTCGCCTGACCCGCATGATTTATGTGCCGGGCGACCTGTTTTCGGTGAACCCGAGCACCGCCCGCGGCGTGCCGGGGCTGTTTGCGCGCAACGAGCGCGTGGTGTGTGTGTTTGAAGGCGCGCATGGCCCGTTTGTGCTGGTGCTGGTGGGCGCCACCATCGTCGGCAGCATGGCCACCAGCTGGCACGGCGCGGTCAATGCGCCGCGCCCAGGGCGTTTGAGTGAGGGGCGTTATGACGATCCATCCAGTGTGTTCAGGCAGGGCGACGAGATGGGGCGCTTCTTGCTGGGCTCCACGGTGGTCATGCTGTTTCCTCAGGGCTCTTTGTGGTTCAACCCGGCATGGCAGCCGGGCGCTGCCATTCGGCTGGGTGAGGCCATGGCGAATCTGGCCTGAATCCAGTTGCTCGGCACACCGTGCTGTGTCAATTTGTAAGTGGGCTTGACTTGTTGGCCTGATGCGGATTGAATCGCAGCCTTTCGACCCCACCACAAAGGCAAACCATGAAAAGCTTCAAAAAATTCGTCTCCGCAAGCATGATCGTCTGTATCACCGCTGCCGGTCTGCCGTTCAGCGCGCAAGCCCGCATGGTGGCGACCGAAGAAATCACGGCACCCGCTTTCACCCAGAGCGCCAGCCGTGAGGCTGTGAACCAATTCCTGGTGCGTGACGAAGTTCGCCAGGCCATGCTGGGTCAGGGCGTCACCCCACAGGCCGCCCTGGAGCGCGTGGCCGCCATGTCCGACGGTGAAGTCGCCCAATTGGCCGGCCGCATCGAGCAGGCACCGGCCGGCGGTGATGTGCTGGGCATCATGTTCACCGTGTTCATTGTGCTTCTGGTCACCGACATCATGGGCCTGACCAAGGTGTTTCCGTTCACCCGATCGGTGCGATGACCGGTCGACTTGCTCGTCTTCGAACCCCCGTTTTGACGGGGGTTCTTGTTTGGGTGCTGCTGCTGAGTGGCTGCGCCACGCCCCAGGTCGCCAAACTGGATGCCGCTTGGCCAGCAGACCTGCCGGCGCGTGTTGAACTCGCGCACGTGCCATTTTTTCCACAGGAAGAGTTTGAGTGTGGCCCGGCGGCGCTGGCCATGGCAGCCCATGCCGCGGGTGTCAAGGTCAGGCCGGAGGCGCTGGTGGAGCAGGTTTACCTGCCAGGACGTCAAGGCTCGCTGCAGCCTGAAATGATGGCTGCAACGCGTCGGCAGGGCTTGCTGGCCTACCCCTTGCAGCCCAAATTGGAGGACCTGCTGCGCGAAGTGGCGGCGGGTAACCCGGTGCTGGTGTTCCAGAATCTGGCGTTTTCCATTTACCCGGTGTGGCACTACGCCGTGGTGATGGGGTTCGATCGGGAACGCCGCGTGCTGCTGCTGCATTCCGGGGTCACGGCGCGCATGGAAATTTCCCTTTTTGCCTTTGAGCGCACCTGGGCGCGCGGTCAGTATTGGGC
>JBASJO010000629.1:0-2899 GCA_049655365.1 Rhodoferax sp.
GAACAAGTGCGGCGGCTTTTTTGGCAGTCGCTTGGGGTTTGGCAGTTTGCGCTTTCACGGGTGACCTCCTGGCGGGATTATCCTGAACGATGGGCGTCTGGTCTGTCATGCTGACAAGCTCAGGCAAGGATTTTTCACTGGCGGGCGAGTGTACAGGCTTGGCCGGGAAAAACCCCATCATTTGCAAAAGCGAGACAAACATGCGTGCTTGACTTCGGGTTACATCACAAACTCACACCAGGCTTTGCGCCATGCCCTGAAGAAAAATATCCTTGGGCAGGTCAATGCCAATGAAGACCATTTTGCTGCACGGCGTCTCCTCCGGGCCCCAAACCGGGCCCAGATCGCTGCCCATCAACTGGTGCACGCCCTGAAAAATCACCTTGCGATCGGTGCCCTGCATGTACAGCACACCTTTGTAACGCAGCATGCGCGGGCCGTAGATATTGACAATGGCGCCCAAAAAGTCTTCCAGCTTGGCCGGATCAAACGGGCGCTCCGAACGAAACACAAAGCTTTTGACATCGTCTTCATGGGCGTGATGGTGGCCGTGCTGGTGCGACGGATGATCGCAATGCTCGCCATGTTCGTGGTCATGCGCATGGTCGTGCCCTGCGTGATCTTCTTCCTTGAGAAAATCGGGGTCGATGTCGAGTTTGCTGTTGAGGTTGAAGCCGCGCAAATCAAACACCTGACTCAAGGGCACCTCGCCAAAATGCACCGCTTGCTGCGGCGCGCGCGGGTTCATGTGCTTGAGCCGGTGCATCAGGTCAGCCGTTTCTTCACTTGAGACCAGATCGGTCTTGCTGATGAAGATCTGGTCGGCAAAGCCGACCTGTCGGCGTGCTTCCTGGCGCTCATCGAGCTGCTGGTTGGCGTGCTTGGCATCGACCAGCGTCAGGATGGAGTCGAGCAGGTAACTCTCGGCAATCTCATCGTCCATGAAAAAGGTCTGCGCCACCGGGCCGGGGTCGGCCAGGCCGGTGGTCTCGATCACCACGCGATCAAAGTCGAGCAGACCCTGGCGCTTTTTGGCCGCCAGCAGCTGCAGGGCTTCACGCAGGTCTTCGCGAATGGTGCAGCAAATGCAGCCGTTGCTCATCTGGATGATCTGCTCCTTGGAGTCGGTCACCAGAATGTCGTTGTCGATGTTTTCTTCGCCAAACTCGTTTTCAATGATGGCGATTTTCTGGCCGTGGGCCTCCGAGAGCACGCGCTTGAGCAGCGTGGTTTTGCCGGAACCCAGAAAACCGGTCAGGATGGTGGCAGGAATGAGGCTCATATCAGGGCAAGTGCAAAGGGTGCGAGTGTAACGACCCAGGCTTAAAACTCACTTGCGCATGACCACCAAACCCTTGAGGTATTCGCCCTCGGGGAAATTGACCGTCATGGGATGGTCGGGCGCGCCACCCATGCGCTCATGGATGTAGCCGTCGACCCCGGCGTCGCAGCCTGCGGACGCCACAATCTTGTGGAACAAATCAGCGCTGATGCCGCCGGAGCAGCTGTAGGTAAACAACACGCCGCCGGGCTCCAACAACTTGAACGCCAGCCGGTTGATGTCCTTGTAAGCCCGCGCGGCGCGCTCGGCATGGGCCACGGTGGGCGCAAACTTGGGTGGGTCGAGCACGATGGCGTCAAAACTGCGGCCCTGGTCGATGAATTGACGCAAGGACGCGTTGACGTCGGCATCCATGAAGCTGGCGCGGCCGGCCTCAAAACCGTTCAGGGCCACATTGGCGGCCGCTTTTTCCAGCGCCGGGCCGGACGAATCAATCGAGGTCACGTGGGTCGCGCCGCCGGTGAGTGCCGCCACCGTGAAACCGCCGGTATAGCAATAACAGTTGAGTACGCGTTCGAACCTGAGACGACGCGCGTAGTCACTGAAACGCTTGCGGCTGTCGCGCTGGTCCAGGTAAAAGCCGGTTTTGTGGCCGTCGGCGATGTTGACCGCCAGTTGCCAGTCGTGCTCCTGCAGCAGCAGTTCCACCTCGCCCTGGCCGCGCAACCAGCCGGTGACCTCGGGCAGGCCTTCCAGGGCGCGGCTGCTGGCGTCACTGCGCTCGTAGAGTTTGGTGAGTCCGGTGGCGGCCAGCAGTGCATCGGCAATCACGTCTTTCCAGCGCTCGACGCCGCTGGAGGTGAACTGCGCCACCAGCGTGTCACCATAGCGGTCCACAATCAGGCCCGGCAGACCGTCCGACTCGCCGTGCACCAGCCGCATGGCATTGCTCGGGATGTCAAAGCGGGCTCGGACCTGGACGGCGCGTGCACAGGCGGCGGTGAAAAACGCCGCGTCAATGCGCTGCGTTTCGTCAAAACTCCAGACGCGGGCACGGATTTTCGAGGCCGGGCTGAAAGCCGCCCAGCCCAGAAACTGGCCCTGGTCCGACTCGACCCGCACGGTTTCACCGGCATCCCCTCCGCCCTTGGCAATGGCCGACTCAAAGATCCACGGATGACGGCGCAACAGCGAGCGCTCTTTGCCAGCGCGCAGGCGAACGACTTTCAATAGGTGATCGCCATGGCCGGCACATCGACGCGGATCATCGGTTTGCCCAGCGCCGCACTGACTGCGGCGACATAGTCAGCCGACCACTTGGCGTCGCCCAACAGAGCAGGCCCAGCGGCCTGGGTGACTACCAGTACCTTGTCAGCGGTCAGCACCTTGCCGCTGGCGCGCAGGGGCTCGCAGTCGAGCGCGGTGAACTGGTGGTCCAGCCAGGCGCGCGCGGCATCATGGGCCAGCGGCGCGCCATCGGGCACATGAAAAGAAAATTCGACTCCCTTTTCCAGCACCACATTGATTTGCTTTTGCATAAGTCACCTCTTGAGAAAATTTGTCGCCAGCCGCTATTTTGAACCACCTGAGCCACCCGTTTTCAGGTGGGCACGCGGA
>JBASJO010000630.1:0-2563 GCA_049655365.1 Rhodoferax sp.
GGCGGTCGGTTTGAGCGTGGCGCAAAGCCTGCACCCGGACATTCGCCTCAAGTGGCCCAACGACCTGTGGTGGCACGACCGCAAATTGGCCGGCATCCTGATCGAGACCGCCAACTGGGGCGAGCTCAGCGCCAGCCGCTATGTGGTGATCGGGGTCGGCATCAACCTGGCCACCCCTGAGACCACCGGTCTGTCCACCCCGCCGGTCGGCTTGCGTGCGTTGTTGCCCGAGGTGGACGCAGCACAAGCGCTGTTCAGCATCGCGGCCCCGTTGGTGCAAACCGTGCAGCGCTTCGAAGCCCATGGCTTTGCGCCGTTTCGGCAGGCCTTCAACGCGCGCGACGCGATGGCCCAGCTGCCGGTCACGCTCAGCGATGGTGTGCACGGTGTGGCACAAGGTGTGGACGCGGCTGGCGCCCTGCTGGTGGCCACTGCACAGGGCATGCAGCGTGTCACCAGTTCCGAAGTCAGTGTGCGCGTGCAACAAGGCCCGGCCTATGTTCACTTATGACTTTTTTTGAGCGCCAGGCATGATGGCCCGCACCTTGGTCTGGCTGCTGCTGCTGCTCAACGTCTTGTATTGGTCGTGGGCCCAGGGCTGGCTGCTGCCTTATGGTTTTGGCCCCTTGTCACAACGTGAGCCGCAACGTCTGGCGCAGCAAATTCTGCCGGACGCCATCACGCTGGTGAGCCAGGCCGAAGCCAGGCGCAAACCTGTGGCGGTAGCGCCTGAAGAACCGCTGTGCCTGCAAACCGGGTTGTTGGACGCGGCCCAGGTTGGCGCCCTGCGTCCTTATCTGGCAAGCGCATGGCCAGCCGACAGTTGGGTTTTTGAGCCTGCGCCAGGGGCGCGTCTGCGCCTGCCGGCGCTGAACGCCGCGCTGCAAGCCCGCGTGCCTGAGTTCACCACCGTGGTGCCTGGCGTCGTGTTTGAAACCTGCCCCGAGCCTGAAGCCAAGCCTTAGGCAGGGTCGGCCGCCAGCGCGGTGAAGCGCACCACAAAGCGGGCACCCGGTGGTGTTTGGCCCGGGTGGTTTTCTTCCAGGCTGACGCTGGCCTGATGTTGCTGGGCAATTTCAAGAACGATCGGAAGCCCCAGGCCCGAGCCATCCACCTCGGTGCCCAGCGCGCGGTAAAAGGGCTGAAAAACCAGCTCACGCTCGGCTTCGGGCACACCGGGGCCGGAGTCTTCCACCTGCAGCACCAGGGTGTGACCAAAGGGGTCGGTGAGTACGCGCGCCGTGATCACCCCCGGCTTTTTCAGGCTTGAGGGCGTGTAGTTGATGGCGTTGTCAACCAGGTTGCGCACCATTTCCTTGAGCAGGGTCGGGTTGCCCAGCACGGTGCAGGTGGGGGTGCCGGGCTGGGTGCCTTCGTAGCCCAGGTCGATGTGTTTTTCCAGCGCACGGGGCACGCAATCGCGCACCACCGACATGGTCAGTTCGGCCAGATCACAGACCACGCGGGGCATGGCCGAACCGTTGCTCTCGGCACGCGCCAGTGACAGCAACTGGTTGACGCTGTGGGTGGCGCGAATGCTGGCGCGGCCAATCTGGCGCAAATAGTGTTTCAGGTCTTCGGCGCTGGCCCCTTCGCGCTGCGCGATTTCGGCTTGCATGCGCAGCCCGGCCAGCGGGGTCTTGAGCTGGTGCGCCGCATCGGCCAGAAAACGTTTCTGGGTGGCGATCGAGTCGGTCAGGCGCAGCAGCAGGTCGTTGACCGACTCCACCAGCGGTGCCACCTCCATGGGCACGATCTGCGCGTCGATCGGGCTCAGGTCGTCGGGTTTGCGCGCGCGAATGCGCTCTTCCAGCTGGTGCAGGGGCTTGATCGACTGCACCAGCGCCAGCCACACCAGCAACACCGCCAGCGGCAAAATGACAAACTGCGGCAGCATCACGCCCTTGACGATTTCGGTGGCCAACACCGAGCGTTTTTCCAGGGTTTCGGCCACCTGGACCAGCGCGGGCTTGCTGTCAGGAACGGGCAGGCTCACCCACAGATAAGCCACCTTGACATCAAAACCTTTGACCACGTCATCGCGTATGCGAACTTCGTCGAGTACCACGGGCTCGATCGCTGGCGGTGGTGGCAGGTCGCGTTCGCCGCTGAGAAACTGACTGCGTGGGCCCAGCACCTGGTAGTACACGGTGTCGGAGTCGTCGGCGCGCAGCAGTTCGCGCGCGGGCCGGGGCAAGGCAAACTGGGCGCGCTCGTTCTGGATGGTGATGAGTTGCGCCATGGCCCGGACGTTGTATTCGAGCGCGCGGTCAAACGGCTTGCCGGCAATGTTCTGCGCCACCAGCCAGGTCATGACCAGGCTCAGCGGCCATAGCAACAGCAGTGGCGTGAGCATCCAGTCCAGAATTTCACCAAACAGCGAGCGCTGCTCGCGCGGATTGACCATAAATTAAACGCTCTAGCCCGGAATTTTTTCCAGGCAATAGCCCAGACCGCGCACGGTGGCAATGCGGATTGGGCCTTTTTCGATTTTCTTGCGCAGGCGGTGGATGTAGACCTCGATGGCGTTGTTGCTCACCTCTTCACCCCATTCGCACAGGCG
>JBASJO010000631.1:0-5637 GCA_049655365.1 Rhodoferax sp.
TTGCCCTGGCCGCAGGCCGCCAGCAACAGGCTCAATCCCAGCGCCATGGGTGCCCAGATGCGCCTGTGCATGGAAGATCGGGAAAGACTTGGGCAAGCCGTGGGAGTGCAGGTGTGCAGCATGGCGGGATTCCTGGAAAAAAAGAAAGCCCTGACGGTGGCACGGGCAGGGCGGATAAGCAGTTGGTGATTTTTCCAGAAGTATACATACAATCATGAATGTAAATTAATCACCCCACGAGCAAACACATTCATGGTCCGCCGCACGAAAGAAGACGCTGAAGAAACCCGCCACCAGTTGCTGGAGGCAGCGCAGTGCGTCTTTGCAGAAAAAGGCGTGTCGCGCACGTCGCTGCAAGACATTGCGCAAGCTGCTGGCGTGACACGCGGGGCGATTTACTGGCACTTCAAGAACAAGGCCGAGTTGTTCAACGCCATGATGGACAGCGCCGTCTTGCCCATGGAACGAGCCATGCAGCAGATGGGTCATGATGCAAGACAAGACCCTCTGGTCGAGCTCGAGCGCGCCGTTTTGCAGACCATGCACAGCATTGAATCCGATGCGCGCACCCGCGCCATTTTTGAAGTGGCTACCCTGAAGGTTGAATACGTGGACGAGTTGCTGGCCGTCAAGCAGCGCCATGTGGCGTGTTATCTGGAGGGAACGCGCCAGATGCAACGCAGCCTGGAGGACGCCGCCGCCCGGCGCGCGGTGTCGCTGGCCGTGCCGGCAGACGCCGCCGCCCAGGGCCTGCATGCGTTGATGGTCGGCTTGATTCACAGCTGGATGCTGGAGCCTGCCGGGTTCAAGCTGGTAGCGGTGTCTCAAGCGGCTATCAGGACCTATCTGGCGGGCTTGGGCCTGAAATTCTGATCACCTAAACTTGCCCGCTATGGCAAATGACTACTGTGTGTTGGGAATCGAATCGTCCTGTGATGAAACCGGCGTGGCGCTGGTGCGGGTCAGCGGCCAGCGTTTGCCAGAGTTGCTGGCCCATGCCTTGTACAGCCAGATTGACATGCACCAGGCCTATGGTGGTGTGGTGCCCGAACTGGCCAGCCGCGACCATATTCGCCGCGTCTTGCCGTTGACCCGGGAGGTGTTGGAGGCCGCCGGCAAAACCCTGCAGGACGTTGATGTGGTGGCCTTCACCCGAGGCCCGGGTCTGGCCGGTGCGCTGCTGGTGGGCTCTGGCGTGGCCTGCGCCCTGGGGGCTTCTTTGGGCAAGCCGGTGCTGGGCGTGCACCATCTGGAAGGGCATTTGTTGTCGCCTTTTTTAAGCGCCGATCCGCCCGAATTTCCCTTTGTGGCCTTGCTGGTGTCGGGCGGGCACACGCAATTGATGCGGGTCGATGGGGTGGGGTGCTACCAGATGCTGGGTGAAACCATAGATGACGCCGCCGGCGAGGCGTTTGACAAATCGGCCAAGCTGCTGGGGCTGGGTTACCCGGGGGGCCCGGCGCTGTCCAAACTGGCGGAAATCGGCGACCCGTTGGCGTACAAACTGCCACGGCCGCTGCTGCACAGCGACAACCTGGATTTTTCTTTTGCCGGCTTGAAAACAGCGGTGATGGTGCAGGCCAAAAAACTCGCCACCGCGCAAGCGTGTGCCGTGGAGGCCTTGCCACCTGCTGTGTTGGCTGATCTGGCCGCGTCCACCCAGGCCGCCATCGTGGAGGTGCTGGTGAAAAAATCTCTGGCAGCGCTCAAGGCGACGGGCCTGAAGCGCCTGGTGGTCGCAGGTGGCGTGGGCGCCAACCGCAGCTTGCGCGAGCAACTTGACCGGGCCTGCGGCCAGCGCGGCGTGCGCGTGCATTACCCGGAGCTGCACTTGTGCACCGACAACGGCGCCATGATTGCCATGGCAGCCGCCATGCGGCTGCAGTCAGGCATTCAGGCCGCCAATGAGGTCTATGCGTTTGACGTCAAACCGCGCTGGCCGCTCGACGAAATTCTGCTGTGACCGCGCATTACACTGCGCAGCGTTCCGCGCGAACCAGCCGCCTGCCTCCACTTTGGCGAGTGACAGGGCTGACATTAAAGAGATTGCTGTGATGTTGAAAATAATGCGACGAGCCGTGTTGGGGCTCACCTGCTTGGTCTTCCTGCCGCTGGCTGCGCTGGCGCAAACCCCGACTGTGCCGGTCAAAATTGCCATGATCGAGGGCCTGAGCGGGCCGTTTGGCAACACCGGGGAAGCGGTGTTTCGCAACCTGGTCTGGGCCGTGGAGCGGGTCAATGCACGCAACGGTGTGCGCCTGGAGCTGGCGCGTTACGACAGCAAGGGCCAGGCCGAAGAAGCCTTGTCGGCGCTCAAGTCGGCCATTGATGATGGCGCCAGGTTCATCATGCAGGGCAACTCCTCGGCCGTTGCCGCGGCCTTGGTGGATGCCATCAACAAACACAACGCACGTGAGCCGGCCAAGCGGGTGCTGTTTTTGAATTATTCGGCGGTCGATCCCATTTTGACCAACGAAAAGTGCAGCTTCTGGCATTTCAGGTTTGATGCCCACGCCGACATGCGCATGACGGCACTGATGGACGTCTTGAAGAGCGATCAGGTCCTTCAAAGCGTCTACATCCTGGGCCAGGACTACAGTTTTGGCCATGCCGTGACACGTGAAGCCAAGCGCCAACTGGCGGTGTTGCGACCGGATGTGCGGGTGGTGGGTGACGAATTGCATCCGATGGGACGCGTCAAGGACTTTTTGCCTTACGCGGCAAAAATCAAGGCCAGTGGCGCGCAGGCGGTCATCACCGGTAATTTTGGCAATGATTTGACCTTGTTGGTCAAGGCCGCCAAGGATGTGGGTTTTGACGGCAAGTTCTATACTTTTTACGGCAATGCGCTGGGCGCACCGGCGGCCATTGGTGATGCCGGGGTTGGCAAGGTGGTGGCGGTGGCCGACTGGTTGCCCAATGTGCAAAATTCCCAGAGCGAGGCCTTTTACCAATCCTTCCGTGTGCGCTTTCCCAAGCCGGCTGACGACTATGTGCACATGCGCATGCAGCTGATGGTGGAGGCCCTGGCCCAAGCCATCGACAAGGCCGGTACCACCGAAGCGAAGGCGGTGGCCACCCAGCTGGAGCAGGCCCGCGTGACTTTTGCTGCGCAAACCGGCACCATGCGCGCCGCCGACCACCAGTTCCAGCAGCCGCTGGTGGTGGGTGTGATGGACAAGGTCGGCGCACCGGGGGTGAAGTTTGACGTCGAAGGCTCAGGCTACGGTTTCCGGGTGATAAAAACCGTGGCGGCCGCGGCAGCTGAACAGCCCAGCAGTTGCAATATGCAGCGTCCCTGAAGGGCGTTCCGGTCGGGCGCCAAGCTCTGGCTATAATGACGGACTCTGCGCACAGCAGCAGTGCACGTCAGGGGCAGTTCCAGCGCCTGTCGCAAGTTCTTAATTAACAGGAAAAAAACATGATTGCATCCAGTATCAAAGCCGCAGTTGTCAAAGACAACGCACGTCAAGCCGGTGACACCGGCAGCCCCGAAGTTCAGGTCGCCTTGCTGACCGCCCGTATCAACGAGCTCATGCCCCACTTCAAGACCCACGCCAAAGACCACCATGGTCGTCGTGGTCTGTTGCGCATGGTGAGCCGTCGCCGCAAGCTGCTGGACTACCTCAAGTCCAAGGATGCTGACCGTTACCTGGCCCTGATTGCCAAGCTGGGTCTGCGCAAGTAATTGCTTCAAAAAGAATGACGAACGCCTGAGTTAGGTCACTAGCTCAGGCGTTTTTTACTTTAATTCACGTCGGAAACAGCAAAAACGGAGCGAAGCTGTGTCATTCCAAAGCCAAATGACCCGAAATCGGGTGTGGTTCTGGAATGGCATCGTGTTCTGTGTTGCGGCTTCCGGGCTTCGCCAGGGTGGCCTGCACCCTGCAAACTCACAGGAGATTTAAAAATGACGATGTTCAACAAAGTAAGCAAGACGTTTCAATGGGGTCAGCACACGGTCACCATGGAAACCGGCGAAATCGCACGCCAGGCCACCGGCGCCGTGCTGCTCGACATGGACGGCACCGTGGTGCTGGCCACCGTGGTCGCCAAGACCGACTCCAAACCAGGCCAGGACTTCTTTCCCCTGACCGTGGATTACGCTGAAAAGTCCTACGCCGCCGGCAAGATTCCGGGCAGCTTCTTCAAGCGTGAAGGCCGTCCCAGCGAGCTGGAAACACTGACCTGCCGCCTGATTGACCGGCCGATCCGTCCGCTGTTCCCGGAAGGCTTCTACAACGAAGTTCAGGTCATCATCCATGTGGTGAGCCTGAACCCTGAAGTGCAGGCTGATATTGCCGCCATGATCGCCACCAGTGCGGCGCTGTCGATCAGCGGCATCCCGTTCAACGGCCCGATCGGTGCGGCCCGCGTGGGTTACATCAACGGCGAATACGTGCTCAACCCCGGTCAGACCCAGCTCAAAGGCAGCCAGCTCGACCTGGTGGTGGCCGGTACCGAAGCTGCCGTGCTGATGGTCGAGTCGGAAGCCGACCAGTTGCCTGAAGACATCATGCTGGGTGCCGTGGTGTTTGGTCACACTCAGGGTGCCATTGCCATCAACGCCATTCACGAGTTGGTGCGCGATGCCGGCAAGCCCGCCTGGGACTGGCAAGCGCCTGCCCGCGACGAAGCGCTGATTGCCAAGGTCGGCGCGCTGGCCAATGACAAATTGACTGCTGCCTACCAGATCCGCAACAAGCAAGCCCGCACCCAGGCCTGCCGCTCGGCTTACGCCGACGTCATGGAAGGCCTGAAGGCCGACGGCGTGGCTTTTGATTCGGTCAAGGTCGAAAGCATGCTGTTCGACATCGAAGCCCGCCTGGTGCGTGGCCAGATTCTGGCCGGTGAGCCGCGTATTGACGGTCGCGACACACGCACCGTGCGCCCCATCGAGATCCGCAACAGCGTGTTGCCACGGACCCACGGTTCCTCTCTGTTCACCCGCGGTGAAACCCAGGCGCTGGTGGTCACCACCCTGGGCACCGAGCGCGACGCACAACGCATTGACGCGCTGGCTGGTGACTTTGAAGACCGCTTCATGCTGCACTACAACATGCCTCCCTTTGCCACCGGCGAAGCGGGTCGTTTTGGTACACCGAAGCGCCGTGAAATTGGTCACGGCCGTCTGGCCAAGCGGGCCCTGGTGGCCGTGCTGCCGACCAAGGAAGATTTCCCCTACACCATGCGTGTCGTGTCTGAAGTGACCGAATCCAACGGTTCGTCCTCGATGGCGTCGGTGTGCGGTGGCTGCCTGAGCCTGATGGACGCCGGCGTGCCCTTGAAAGCCCATGTGGCCGGTATCGCCATGGGCCTGATCAAGGAAGACAACCGTTTTGCCGTGCTGACCGACATTCTGGGTGACGAAGATCACCTGGGCGACATGGACTTCAAGGTGGCCGGTACCACCAGCGGTATCACCGCGTTGCAGATGGACATCAAGATCCAGGGCATCACCAAGGAAATCATGCAGGTCGCGCTGGCGCAGGCCAAGGAAGCCCGCATGCACATTCTGGGCAAGATGACCGAAGCCATGGCCGAAGCCAAGACCGAAGTGTCCACTTTTGCACCGCGTCTGTTCACCATGAAGATCAATCCCGAGAAAATTCGCGATGTGATCGGCAAGGGCGGCTC
>JBASJO010000632.1:0-1998 GCA_049655365.1 Rhodoferax sp.
AGGCAATGCCGTCAAAGAGGATGGTCAGCATGACAGATCAGGGTTCATCAAGGGTCAGGAAAACGTCAAACAAGAGGGGCAACGGAAGAAAGCTTAGCGGTTGTGCGCGGCGACCGGGCCATGACACAACCGGGTCGCGCACGCCGCAACATTAAGAATTGCGGCTCTGAAAAGACCCGCATAACACTGATGGGTCAGTGCTTAATTGGTCTTGCCCGGGTCCTTGACGTCCTTGATCACGTCAAATTCCACGTTGTAGAGCTGGCCGTTTTGCCTCTCGACTTTGCGCAAATAAATATTTTGCACCACATCGCGGGTTTGCTCGTCAATGTACATCGGGCCGCGCGGGCTCTCGAAAATCTGACCCTTCATGGCGGCCAGCAAGGCATCGCCTCCACCCTGCCCTTTGGTCGCCTTGAGCGCTTGGTAAATCACGCGCCTGCCGTCGTAACCACCCATGGCCATGAAATTGGGGCGCATGCCCGGGTTGGCCTTGCCGAAGGCCTCAACAAATTTTTTGTTCACGGCAGACGGGTGGGCGGTCGAATAATGGTGCGAGGTGACCACACCCAGGGCACCGTCACCCATGTCGTTGAGCTGATCGTCGTCGGTGATGTCGCCGGTGCCGATCAGCTTGATGCCTGCCTTGTCCATACCACGCTCGAGAAACTGCTTCATCACCGCCGCGCCGGCCCCGGAGGGCACAAACACAAACAGCGCATCCGGCTTGAGGTCGCGCACTTTTTGCAGGAACGGAGCAAAGTCCGGGCTGCGCAGCGGCACCCGCAGCGCCTCGGTGACCTGCCCGCCGTTCAACACAAAACGCTCCTTGAAGTACTTTTCAGCATCAATGCCGGGGCCGTAATCACTGACCAGGGACACCACTTTCTTGATGCCGTTTTTGGGCGCCCAGTCACCCATGGCAACGGCCGCCTGCGCCAGCGTGAAGCTGGTTCGCACCACATAAGGCGAGGCCTGCGTGATGCTGGAGGTGGCCGCAGCCATCACCACCATCGGCGTCTTGGATTTGGTGGCCAGGGGGGCGGTGGCAAACGCGGAAGGGGTAATGCCAAAGCCGGCCAGCACGTTCACCTTGTCATTCACCACCAGATCCTGCGCCAGACGTTTGGTCACGTCGGGGATGCTGGTGTCGTCCTTGACGATCAATTCCACCTTCTTGCCCGCCACCGTGTCACCGTTTTGCGCCATGTAAAGTTTGGCTGCGGCCTCAATCTGGCGACCCGTGCTGGCCTGCTGCCCCGTCATGGGCAGGATCAGGCCGATTTTGAAGGTGTCGCTTTGGGCGATCGAATTGGATGCTGTCAGCGCCGCAATGGCAATGGCTGACGCATGAAGGAATAATCTCTTTTGCATGGCTTGTCTCCAAATGGTTGAATGGTCCAGGAACTGTGGAGCGACTGTGCCGCTAAACACCATTGCTCGCAATAGCGATTTCTGACTCTTTGTTATAACAATTTGCAATAACCGACTCATGAAGACAAACCCCAGCGACGTCGGCGGCATAAAGTGTACTTGGGCCGTTGGGGTTCGTCGCTCGGTGACAAAAAGGCAATAGGTTCCGCTGTCAGTTGCGTTTGCGGATCAGCCGCACGCCGGGCATGGGGCTGCTGGTCTGGTTCAGCACGGCTTCGCGCAGGTTGCGCTGGGCAATGCGCGAGTGCTCACGCATCAGGCTCTCAGCCCGCGTGCCCTCGCGCCGTTTGATGGCGTCCAGCACCTGCCAGTGCTGATCTTGCGCCACGATCAGCATGTCGCGCGCCTCCGGGGTGTGGGCCTGCACCACGACAAAACCGGAGGGCGATGCAAACGGCAGACGGGACACCCGCTCCAGCTCCCTTGCAATGACCGCGCTACCGGACATTTCACTCAGCAGTGCATGAAACCGTGCGTTCAAGGTGACGTAGCTTGAAAATGCATCCGCGTCGAGCGCTGACTGGCTCAGCAGGGCATCGATCTCGCGCAGGCACGCCCGTGCCT
>JBASJO010000633.1:0-6870 GCA_049655365.1 Rhodoferax sp.
TGCCGGCGCAACAAATACCGAATCTTCTCTTGCAATACAACGCGGTTTAGTCCTCGAAGCGTGAGCCGACATTCGAGGGCGCGGCATGCTGGGCTATAGTCGGAGAACATGAATGGTTGAAAATGAACTCGGCGTTGACCAAATTTCGCCAAGATAGGCGCTTTGCCGCTTATTCACCTCGTCTTCGGCAATCTGAAGACTTGGCTCAATGGCGTCCACCACGGAGTTTCCTCACAGCACCTCCAGGCATATTTGAACGAGTTCACATTCCGCTTTAACCGGCGGTTCTTCCCATTCAATGCATTCCAGAGCCTTCTTGGTATTGGCACTGCAACTGCGCCAACAACCTACGCGGCACTTTACAAGGCCGGGTGTGGAGCGATGTCAGTGGAAAGAAAAACTACGAATGGGAACTAACCGGATAAGCATGCAACGATCTACCAATACCACCCCCGCGCCAGTGCTGGGTTTGCGAACCGCCAGTTATTGCACTGAAAACGAGGGGACCCCAGTTAGTGCAATCAAAAAACTCAGCGCACCATCCCCTGAGTAAGCGACAAGGCTTGCGCAGCCTGGTGCAAATAGCCGCGCACCCGTTCCAGTTCCGGGCCAATGTGGCGGTCAATGCGCCGGATGTAAGGGCAGGTCAGCGTGGCGATTGCGGTGTTGTCTGGCCCCAATATCGGGTACGAGATGTCGACCACACCGAAGGACTGCGCGCTGTCTCGCTCCAGGTAGCCGCGCGCGCGAACCGCCGCCAGCGTGCCAGCGAGTGCCTCCTCGGTAATCGGCACCTCACCGTTCACCGGCGTGTGTTCCGCACGCATACGCTGGTAGCTGCCCGGGTCACAAAACGCCAGCAAGACATGGCCGGAGGCGGTGTCGAGCAGCCCGACGCGGGCTCCGCGCTGCACCGAAAAGCTCCAGCCGCGGGGGCTATTGATTTGGGCACTGATGAGCACATTGCCCCGGTCATACACCCCCATATGGCAGGACTGCTCGGCCTTGCGGGCAAACTCATCCATGACCGGCAACGCCTGATTGATCAAGCGGCTCAAGGGCGGGTGCATATGGGCCAAGGCAAACAGCTTGAGGCTCAGCGCGTAGCGGTCGCCAGAGGCGTTGCGCATCACGTATTGCCGCGCCACCAGGCGCTCCAACATGCGGTAAATCTCATTGGCGCTGCGGTCCATTTCCTTGACGATCTCGGCCCGCGTCAGCCCCTGTGGCTGCGTGGCCAGCAGTTCCAGAATGTCCAGGCCCTTGTCCAGTGCGGGGGCGCGGTAGCGCTCGTCGGCCGCCAAAGTGTCTGGGCCTTCTTCAGTTTTTGGGCGTCGGCCGCGGGGTCTGTGTGTTGTGCTTGACATAGGTGTCTCGTTTAACGGGTTTTATAGCAGAGCGTGTGCCAATCAAGGCGGGTATTAGGGAAAGTACTAGGACTGGATTCAGGAAACGCATCTATCATGCTGCCTCATCCATGAATTATTTATTCATATTTGAATTATTAGACCGGAGTCTGAAGCATGCGTCAAGGTCGTTTAGAAGGTAAAACAGTGCTCATCACTGCGGCGGCACAGGGCATTGGCCGCGCCAGCGCACTGGCTTGCGCTGCAGAGGGTGCACGGGTGATTGCCACCGACATCAATCAGTCGTTTCTGGACAGTCTGGCCGCTGAGCATGCCGACATTCAGGTTGAACTGCTGGATGTGCGCAGCGATGCCGCAGTGGCCTCCCTGGCGGCGCGCACCCCGGCGCTGGATGCCTTGTTCAACTGCGCTGGCATGGTGGCCAATGGCAGCATGCTCGAATGCACCGAGGCAGACTGGGATTTGAGCTTTGACCTGAACGTGAAAAGCATGTTCCGCATGACCCGCGCCTTCATGCCCGCCATGTTGCACAAGGCCCAGGCCCAGGGGGTCAGCGTGTCCATCATCAACATGGCCTCGATGGCATCGAGCATCAAGGGCTTTGCCAACCGCTGTGCCTATGGTGCCACCAAGGCGGCTGTGATCGGGCTGACCAAGTCCCTGGCGGCCGATTATGTGAAAGCCGGTCTGCGCGCCAACGCGCTGTGCCCCGGCACGGTGGACACACCGTCTTTGCGCGGGCGCATTGCCAGCGCGGCAGATCCGGTGCAGGCCGAAAATGACTTTATTGCCCGCCAGCCCATGGGGCGCCTGGCAAGCGTACAAGACATCAGCCCCATGGTGGTGTATCTGGCCAGCGATGAATCACGCTTTGTCACCGGGCAGACGCTGCTGGTTGACGGTGGTGTGACGATTTAACGCTATCCTTCGCAAGCAACCCACGAAAGGCCGCAGCGTGACATCCCTGGTCTCTGTCAAGAACCTGAGCAAGTCGTTTCCCGGTGTCAAGGCGCTGGACAAGGTGCACTTTGACCTGCGCGCCGGCGAGGTGCACGCCCTGATGGGCGAAAACGGCGCGGGCAAGTCCACGCTGATGAAAATTCTGGCGGGCGTCTATCAAAAAGACGGTGGCGAAATGCTGCTTGATGGCCAGCCGGTGGAGATTGAGAGCCCGGCGCACGCCCAGTCGCTCGCCATTGGCATCGTGCATCAGGAACTGCACCTGATGAACCACCTGACGGCAGCGCAGAACATCTACCTGGGGCGCGAGCCGCGCCACTTTGGCGGGCTTTTTCTGGATGAGGAAAAGTTGAACCAGGACACTCAGGCGCTGTTTGACCGCCTGAACCTGGCCCTGGCCCCCACCACCGCCATCAGCGAGCTCACCGTGGCGCGCCAGCAGATGGTGGAAATTGCCAAGGCGCTGTCGTTCAAGTCGCGCGTGCTGATCATGGACGAGCCCACGGCCGCGCTGAACAATGCCGAAATTGATGAGCTGTTTCGCATCATCCGCCAGCTCAAGAGCGAGGGCGTTGGCATTGTCTACATCTCGCACAAGATGGACGAAATCCAGCGCATTGCGGACCGCATTACCGTCATGCGCGATGGCAGCACCATCGACACCGTGCCCGCCAGCACCCCCATGCAGCAAGTCATTGCCATGATGGTGGGGCGCAACCTGGAGCAGGCCGAAAAACACATTCCCGATACCTCCGCCAACGAGGTGCTGCTGGACGTGCGCGGCCTCAACCGGGGCCGGGTCATCCGGGACGTGAATTTCAGCGTGCGCCGCGGCGAAATTTTGGGTTTTGCCGGGCTCATGGGCGCTGGCCGCACCGAGGTGGCGCGCGCCGTGTTCGGAGCGGACCCGATTGACTCGGGTGAGGTGTGGGTGCGCGGCCAAGCCATCCGACTGACTTCACCGCAGGACGCGGTGCAAGCAGGCATTGGCTATTTGTCCGAAGACCGCAAACACTTTGGCTTGGCCACCGGCATGGACGTGGAATCCAACATCACACTGCCCAGCCTGAAGCGCTGGTTGAATTGGGGCTTCTTTTTAAACCAGTCGGCGATTCACCGCGTCTCGCTGCAGATGGTGGAAAAGCTGCGCATCAAAACCCCGTCGCTCACGCAAACAGCGCGCCTGCTGTCCGGCGGCAACCAGCAAAAGGTGGTGGTTGCCAAGTGGCTGGTGCAAGACTGCGAGGTGCTGATTTTTGACGAGCCCACGCGCGGCATTGACGTGGGTGCCAAAAGCGAAATTTACAAATTGCTCAACGACCTGGCCGCGCAAGGCAAGGCCATCATCGTGATTTCTTCCGAACTGCCCGAAGTGCTGCTGCTCAGCCACCGCGTGCTGGTGATGTGCGAAGGACGCATCACCGGTGAAGTTGCAGGCGATGTCGCCACCCAGGAAAGCCTGATGGCGCTGGCTACCCGCCGCGACAGCCCCGCCGCCACCGTGCACTGAACCCCAAGAACCCCAGAAAAACCCATGACCCAATACGCTGCTCCCACTTCCTGGCTGACCCGTTTGACCGGCGGAAAAGCCAAACAAAAACTGCTGGCCTTTGCCAGCCTGGTTGCGCTGATTGCGGTGTTCACCGTGCTCAAGCCCGATGCCTTCATGACGCAGGACAACATCATTGGTATTTTGCAGTCCACCACCGTGATTGGCGTGCTGGCCATTGCCAGCACGTTCATCATCATCACCTCGGGGATTGATTTGTCCGTGGGCGTGCTGATGACGTTTTGCGCCGTGATGGCAGGCGTGTTCATGGTCAACCTGGGGCTGCCCATGCCGCTGGGCATTGTCTGCGCCCTGGCCATGGGCGCGCTGTCGGGCTGCATCTCTGGTCTGGCCATCACCAAGCTGCGGGTGCCGCCCTTCATCGCCACGCTGGGCATGATGATGCTGCTCAAGGGCGTGTCGCTGATCATCACCGGCACCCGTCCAATTTACTTCAGTGATGTCGAAGGGTTCGATCAGATTGCCCTGGGATCGCTGATTGGCGACTTGATCCCTTCCCTGCCCATCCCCAACGGCGTGCTGATTTTGTTTCTGGTGGCGGTGATCTGCGCGGTGATCCTGAACAAAACCGCGCTGGGCCGCTACACCTTTGCGCTGGGCAGCAACGAAGAAGCGGTGCGCTTGTCAGGGGTCAATGTGGACCGCTGGAAGATCATCATCTACACCTTTGCCGGTGGTATTTGCGGCATTGCCGGCTTGCTGATTGCTTCGCGCCTGAATTCTGCGCAACCCGCTTTGGGCCAAGGCTACGAACTCGATGCCATAGCGGCGGTGGTGATTGGCGGCACGTCGCTCAGCGGTGGTGTCGGCACCATCCTGGGCACCATCATCGGCGCGTTCATCATGAGCGTGCTGATCAACGGACTGCGCATCATGTCGGTCGCCCAGGAGTGGCAAATGGTGCTGACCGGGCTGATCATCATCCTGGCGGTCTACACCGACAACCTGCGGCGCGACAAGAAGTAAGAGGAGACTGCCTGACACCCAAGCCCCTGACCTTCACCCACTTGATTTCGCACTCGTATTCACATCGTCATTTTTTCAGGAGACAAACCATGAACGCAAAAAGAAAACTACTGGCTTTGACCGCCAGCCTGGCCCTGGCAGGTTTTGCCAGCATCGCATCCGCCCAGGAGATCTACATTCCTCTGATCTCCAAAGGTTTCCAGCACCAGTTCTGGCAAGCGGTCAAGCAAGGCGCTGACCAGGCTGGCAAAGATTTCAAGGTCAAGGTCACGTTTGAAGGCCCTGAGACCGAGCAGCAAGTGGACAAGCAGATCGACATGCTGTCGGCCGCCATGGCGAAGAAGCCCGCCGCCATTGGCCTGGCCGCGCTTGACAGCAAGGCGGCCATCCCGCTGCTGAAAAAGGCCCAGGCCGCCAAGATTCCCGTCATTGCGTTTGACTCGGGTGTGGACAGCGACATTGTGCTGACCACCGCCCAAACCGACAGCAAGGCAGCAGCGGCGCTGGCAGCAGACAAGATGGCTGAAAAAATTGGTGGCGAAGGTGAAGTGGCGGTGATTGGTCACGACCAGACCAGCACCACCGGCACCGATCGTCGCGATGGTTTTGTCAACCAGATCAAGGCCAAGTACCCCAAGATCAAGGTGGTGGACATTCAGTACGGCGGTGGCGACCACCTCAAGTCGGCTGAAATTGCCAAGACCCTGATGCAGGCACACCCCAAGCTCAAGGGCATCTTCGGCACCAACGAGGGTTCAGCCATTGGCGCGGGCAAGGGCCTGAAAGAAGCCAAGAAAACTGGCGTGATCATCATCGGTTTTGACTCCGGCAAGGCCCAAAAAGACATGATCAACGATGGCACCATTGCCGGCGCCATCACGCAAAACCCGGTCGGCATTGGCTACAAGACGGTGGAAGCTGCGGTGAAAGCACTCAAGGGCGAGAAGCTGCCCAAGATCATCGACACCGGCTTTTACTACTATGACAAGAGCAATATGAAGGATGCCAAGATCGCGGCCGTTCTTTACGATTGATGCTGTTGGGGCAAGACCCGCGGCTGATCTGGTGTCAGCGCGGGCCTGCCCCGTTTTGTTTTTGCCGTGAGGATGAGACTGTGAAACTTTTACGCTACGGATTGCCAGGTCAGGAAAAGCCCGGTGTGTTGGACAAGCAGGGCCGCGTGCGCGACCTCTCCGCAGTGATTGCCGATGTGGCAGGCGCTGCGCTGCTGCCCGAGAGCCTGGCACGTTTGCGTGGCGTGAACATCGAGAGCTTGCCCCTGGTGGCCGGCACACCGCAAAAAGACTTGCGCCTGGGAGCCTGCGTGGGCAAGGTGGGCAAGTTCATTTGCATTGGCCTGAATTACTCGGATCATGCGGCCGAGAGCGGCATGCCGGTACCGCCGGAGCCGGTGGTGTTCAACAAATGGACCAGCGCCATCGTCGGGCCGGATGACCCCGTGGAAATTCCCCGTGGCTCGGTCAAGACCGACTGGGAAGTGGAGCTTGGCGTGGTCATTGGCAAAGGTGGCCGCTACGTCGACGAGGCCGATGCACTCTCGCACGTGGCCGGCTATTGCGTGGTCAACGATGTGTCCGAGCGCGAATTCCAGCTCGATCGCAGCGGCACCTGGGACAAGGGCAAGGGTTGCGACACCTTTGGCCCCACCGGCCCCTGGCTGGTCACCGCCGACGAAGTGCCTGACCCGCAAGCCCTGAAGATGTGGCTGGAAGTGGACGGCAAGCGCGACCAGAACGGCAACACCGCCACCATGGTCTACAAGGTGGCATTTCTGGTGAGCTACCTGAGCCGCTTCATGAGCTTGCAGCCTGGCGACATCATTTCTACCGGCACACCCCCAGGGGTTGGTTTGGCGCAAAAGCCGCCCGTTTACCTGCGCGCCGGACAAACCATGCACCTGGGCATTGAAGGCCTGGGCACGCAAACACAGGTCACGGTGCAGGCCTGAACGCCCGCCCCTGCATGACTGACCACTGACATAAGTAT
>JBASJO010000634.1:0-3044 GCA_049655365.1 Rhodoferax sp.
CTGCTGGGCGCGCCCGCAGCCTCGATGCCGTACAGGTTGAGGTAGTCGAGGTCGCGAAAGGTGAAGGACTCGGCGCCCTGCTTGACCTGCACCCGGTCGTAGATGCCGCCGCGCACAAAGCCCGAACCCTTGAAAGATTCGTTGCCCGCCGTACGGATGACGAAAAAGGCATGGTCGCCCTCATTGAGGCGCGAGCGCAGGTTCTCGCTGCCCTGCTTGCCGAGCAGGCTCATGCTGAGATCGGGGTGGTTGAGGTCGCCAAACCAAAGCTCGATGAAGGGTTCACCGCCGCCTTCCAAGCCAACCTGTTTGGGTGTCACCTGCAGCTGCTTGACAACACCCAGCGCAAGCAGATCGGCCCAGCTGTAAGCCTTGTTTTTCAGCGCGTAACGGGCGGGCTCGCGCACCGTGGGCTCGATGATGCCCACCTGGCGCGCCACCGCTGAGCCAGACAATTGCATCACCTGGTTTTGCGCAATCACCGTGACGGTGGCACCAGAAATGGCATCCAGGCCCAGCACATTTTCATCCGGGCGGGACGGGCCGACCTCGATCTGGTCCTTGACCGATTTGCCGAGGTATTGGTTATTGAAATCAATCAGTGCTTTTTCCGGGATGCCCAGCAACAAAATGGGCTCAGAATGCTTGAGCACCTTGATGCCAACATAGCGCCCTTGCACATCCATGCCGATCAGGGTCACGACCGGCTTGCCGGAATAGGCAGGTGTGTCGGTGATGTCGGTCGACAACATCACGTATCCCAGCAGCTTTTTGCTGGCAGGTGCCTGGGGGTCTGCGCCGTAAGCCTCGACATAAGGCGGCTGTCCCTTGCGGCTGGAGAAACTGGTGGCGCCCGGAAACACGTCCTGGCACGGCACCAGCGCGCACATGTCAGGCGCGGTGGCGAGCTCGGCGGGCAACTTGGCCTCGTAGGCTTGTGCGTGCGCCGGATCAGCCCAAAGGCTCAAAACAATCGAAAACGCGGCCAGCGGCAACGCGAGGAATCTGGGTAATGACATGTATAGGGTCCTTGGGCCCCCTGACCTGCCCCCAACGGAGACAGGCCAGCGGGTGCGAGGCTTAAGCCTCGACGATCATGCGCGTGCGCATTTCCAGGTGCAGGGCATGGCAGAAGTGGGTGCAATAGCACCAGAACACACCAGGCTCATCGGCCATGAAGGTCACCGAGGCGGTTTCCTGCGGGTTGACGATGAAGTTGACGTTGTAGTTCGGAATGGCAAAGCCGTGCGTCAAATCTTCAATCTTGTCCAGGTTGGTCAGGATCAGGGTGACCTGGTCGCCCTTCTTGACCTTGAACTCGCGCAAGCTGAAGGCGGGTGCCTGTGAGGTCATCTTGACCGTGACCTTCTTGCCCTGGCGGAACACGCCGGACTCTTTCGGGTCCTTGATCGCATTGGGGAAGTCGTCCAGCGAGTAGACCTGCTTGGGCTTGACCAGGTCACGCTTGAAGATGATGAAGTCGTGCGGTTCGCCGCGCACCGGGTGGTCGGCCAACAACACCATCTTCTCACCCGAGATGTCGATCAGCTGCTCGTTTTCTGCGTGCAGCGGACCCACCGGCAGGAAGCGGTCTTTGGAAAACTTGCAACCCACGGCCAGGTACTTGCCGTCTGCCGCCATGGTTTCTCCGTGTGTGGCGCTCAGGTGGCCCGGCTGGTAGTGCACGTCAATGCGGTCGACCACATACTTGGCGGTCTTGTCGCCGGCATGGGCCTTGATGGCCGCGTCCACGTTCCACTTGACCACCTGGCTGTCCAGGAACAAGGTGGTGTACGCATTGCCACGGCCATCGAACGTGGTGTGCAGCGGGCCCAGGCCCACCTCAGGCTCGGCAACGATCGCGGCATCGAGTTTTTCGAGCTTGCCGTCGAACCAGTCCAACACCTTGGTCAGTTCCAGCACCGTGCAGGTGGGCGAGAGCTTGCCGGAGCAAACGAAGTACTTGCCATCCGGGCTGGCGTTCACGCCGTGCGGGTTCTTGGGCACCGAGACGTACGCGGTGAGCGCGGTCTTGGGGTCCTTGTTGGACTCGCGGGTGCCATCCACCACCGGCACCTTGGATTTGCCGACGGTCTTGAACTTGCCTTCCTTGACAGCCGCTTCGATGCGGGCAATGTTGAAAAACAGACAGGCATCGCGTTCGGCGGACATCATGTCCTCGTAGTGGGCACCCATCTCGATGTTGTACTGGTTGGTCGCGGCCAGCTTGCCGTCATACGACGTGGCGACCAGGTCGCAGTTGCCGTCAATCAGCACCTGCCAGCGAACTTCCATGGTCTCGGCATCGACACAGCTGAACATCGAGCGGTATTTGCTGGCGTCCTCGGTACCCGTGTTGGGCAGCGGGATCGAGAACTCGCCACCGCAGAAGACGCGGGTGGTGTAGTTGATGGCTTGATCCACCGGGTCGCGCTTGTCCGGGAAGATGCCGTGAAAGCCCTGCACATTGGGCAGTTGGGTGATCTTGTCGCAGATGAAATAGTCCAGACGGACGCGCGCAACGCGGGCGTTGATCTTGTCGTTGATCCAGGCGTAGCGGCCGTCGTAGTTGCCGTCCTTGTAGGAAGCGTGCGTATGGTGCGTGTCAGCCACGTTGTAACGCAGGTCACCGTTGGGCTTGGTGCCCATGATCGCCTTGGATTCGTTGGTGATGCCCCAACCGACCAAGGCGTCGGGGACAAAGCAGGGAATGCGCAACAACTCACGGCCCGACGGCATGCCCAGCACGCGCATGTCACCGGTGTGGCCGCCGCTCCAGATGCCGTAGTAGGAATCGAGTTCACCGGGCTTGAGGTGAACGATTGCAGCGCCATGTGGGGCAGTTGTGGCAGGCGCACTCGCCGGCACTGCCGCGCCCTCCGGTTTTTTGTCAGCACAGGCGACAACACCGAGCGACAGGCCGGTCGCCGCGGCAGCGCTCAGAAATGAGCGACGCGCCAAGGCGTTGGAGCCAGGGGGAATCAGTTGAGTTTCGGTTTTCATGGGAGGGCCTTTCAGTTCAGGTTGGGGAAACGGGAGTGGGG
>JBASJO010000635.1:0-2059 GCA_049655365.1 Rhodoferax sp.
GACAACGCACGCCTGGCGCAGCAGCGCGCCTACGAGGTGCTCATGGGCATTCGTTTTGACGGCATGCAGTACCGCCGTGACATCGGCTACCGCGCCATCAAGGGCGCGCAGGCATGACGACGGCGCAGGCTTTGCCGAGCGAACGGGTGAGCACTTACCTGCGCAGTCTGCAGGCCCGCATCACCGGGGCCATTGCCGAACTGGACGGCGCTGCGTTTCTGACCGATCCCTGGCAAAAGCCGGCGGGCGAGACCTTGCAAGGGCAGGGCATCACACAAATCCTGGAAGGCGGGGCTATTTTTGAGCGTGCCGGCTGCGGTTTTTCGCATGTCACCGGCCCCAAATTGCCGCCCTCGGCCACGCAACACCGCCCGGAACTCTCGGGCGCGCCGTTCGAGGCCATGGGCGTGTCGCTGGTGTTTCATCCGCGCAACCCCTACGTGCCTACGGTGCACATGAACGTGCGCATGATTTCCGCCAAGGCGCCCGATGGCCGTGAGGTGTGCTGGTTCGGCGGCGGCATGGACCTGACGCCGTATTACGGTTTTGCAGAAGATGCCGTGCATTTCCACCAGACCTGCCAGTCGGCGCTGGCCCCTTTTGGTGACGACAAGTACCCGCGCTTCAAGACCTGGTGCGACGAGTATTTTTATTTGAAGCACCGCAACGAGCAGCGCGGTGTGGGTGGTGTGTTTTTTGACGATTTCTCGGAACTCGGTTTCGAGCCGAGCCTGGCCATGATGCAGGCCGTGGGCGATGCGTTTTTAAGCGCCTACCTGCCCATTGTGCTGCGCCGCAAGGACACGCCTTATGGCGAACGCGAGCGCAACTTCCAGTTGTACCGGCGTGGCCGTTATGTGGAGTTCAACCTGGTCTGGGACCGGGGCACGCATTTTGGCCTGCAGTCCGGTGGCCGCAGTGAGTCCATTTTGCTGTCGATGCCGCCGCTGGTGAGCTGGGCCTACCAGCAAGTGCCGGCCGCCGGCACGCCCGAGGCGGCGCTGTACAGCGATTTCCTGGTGCGCCGGGATTGGGTGTGATGCCGCCCATGCCGCAACGATCCAAGGCGCGGCGCATCGGGGTGTTTGGCGGTGCGTTTGACCCGCCGCATTTGGCGCACCGGGCCTTGCTTGAAACCGCGCTGCATGAGCTCAGGCTAGACACCGTGCATGTGGTGCCCACGGGCGATGCCTGGCACAAACCACGCCAGCTGAGCGCGGCCAATCACCGCCTGGCGATGGCGCAACTGGCCTTTGGCGATGTGCCCAAAATCTGTATCGACAACCGGGAAATAGCGCGCGCCGGCCCCAGCTACACCATCGACACCCTGCGCCAGATCGCTGCCGAGGCACCCGGGGCCGAGTTGTTCTTGATCATGGGTGCAGACCAGGCCGCCGCCCTGACCCGCTGGCACGAATGGCAGGCCATTGTTCAGTTAGCTATAATTTGTGTAGCTACTCGTGCCCATCTGTCAAATACCAACGACTTGTTTGAAGCTGAAAAACTGTTCCCCGAGCGGTTTTTGCACTTGGGCTTGCCCGCCCTGCACGTGAGCGCCACCCAGATTCGCAGCAACATTGTCAACGGGCAACCGGTACAAACACTGGTGTCTGAGCCCGTTGCGCGTTATATTGCCGACCATCACCTCTACCTTTCACATTGATGACTACCAAAACTACTGCCCCAAGCACTGCCAAGAAACCTGCCAAGGCCGCTGCAAAATCCACCGCGCCCACGGCAAGCAAATCCACGACAAAACCTGTGGCCAAGCCTGCGTCGGCTGCGGTCGAAAAAAAGGACGTGAACAAATTGCAGCGCGCCATTGTGGACGGGCTCGAAGACGTCAAGGCGCAGGACATCGTGGTGTTTGACACCGAGCACCTGTCGTCCCTGTTTGAGCGGGTCATTGTGGCCTCGGGCACCTCCAACCGGCAAACCAAGGCGCTGGCCATGAGCGTGATCGACGCCGTGCGCGAGGCCGGTTTTCCTAAGCCGCGCGTGGAAGGTGAAGCCAATGGCGAATGGATCATTGTGGACTGTGGCCAGGCCGTGGTGCATG
>JBASJO010000636.1:0-4881 GCA_049655365.1 Rhodoferax sp.
ACTACATTGAACCAGTCACCGGCTTCCTGCTGATCGACACCTGGCTGGCCGGCAACATGGACGCCTTCTGGTCTGCGGCCACGCACCTGATCCTGCCGACCATCGTGCTCGGCACCAACCCGCTGGCCGTGATTGCCCGCATGACGCGCTCGGCCATGCTCGAAGTGCTGGGCGAGGACTACATTCGCACGGCCCGCGCCAAGGGTCTGTCGAATTTTCGGGTGGTCACCCTGCACGCGCTGCGCAATGCGCTGATTCCGGTGATCACCGTCATCGGCCTGCAAGTCGGCGTGTTGTTTACCGGCGCCATCCTGACCGAGACCATTTTTTCCTGGCCCGGTGTCGGCAAATGGATGATCGAGGCCATCGGCCGGCGTGACTACCCTGTGCTGCAAGGCGGCATGCTGCTGCTGGGTGGCATGGTCATGGTTGTCAACCTGCTGGTGGATGTGGCCTACGGCATCATCAACCCACGCATCCGGCATTAAATACCCACCATGAGCACGCTTGCCGACACCCCTACCCCCACGGCGCCGCCGCACCGCTTGCGCGAATTCTGGGATTATTTTTCCACCAACAAGGGCGCGGTGGCCGGCTTGGTCATCGTGTTGGGCGTGCTGCTGATGGCGGCCTTCGCGCCCTGGATAGCCCCCTACGCACCCAATGAAACCGACCCCAGTGTCTTCCTGACGCCGCCGGCCTGGCAAGAGGGTGGTTCCAGCTTGCACTGGCTGGGCACCGACGCCATTGGCCGTGACATCTTGTCGCGGCTGATTCATGGCGCCCGCCTGTCCCTGGCCATTGGCCTGGCGGTGGTGGCACTGTCGGTGGTGATTGGCACGGTGCTGGGTCTCACCGCGGGTTATTTCCGCGGCATCTACGAGGTCGCGGTGATGCGCCTGATGGACATCATTTTGACGCTGCCCAGCCTGCTGCTGGCGATTGTGATCGTGGCCATCCTGGGCCCCGGCCTCATGAACGCCATGCTGGCGGTGGCCGTGGTGGTGCTGCCGCATTACGTGCGCATCACCCGCGCGGCCGTCATCACCGAAATGAGCCGCGACTACGTGACGGCCGCGCGCATGAACGGCGCCGGCCACCTGCGCCTGATGTTCAGCGAGGTGTTGCCCAACTGCACCGCACCGCTCATCGTGCAGGCCTCGCTGGGTATTTCTTCGGCCATCCTGGACGCCGCGGCCTTGGGCTTTCTGGGCCTGGGCGCGCAACCGCCGTCCCCCGAGTGGGGCACCATGCTGGCCGACGCGCGCGAGTTCGTGCTGCGCGCCTGGTGGGTCGTGACCTTTCCCGGCCTGGCCATTTTGATCACCGTGCTGGCCTTCAACCTGCTGGGTGACGGCCTGCGCGACGCGTTTGACCCCAAGCTCAAACGGTAATAAATACGTTTTATGGCGCTCCTCGAAATAGAAAACCTCTCGGTCCAGTTTCCGACCAAGACGGCGGTGATGCACGCGGTGGATGGGGTATCGCTGTCGCTGGATGCAGGCGACGTGCTCGGCATCGTGGGCGAATCGGGCTCGGGCAAAAGCGTCACCATGATGGCGCTGATGGGCCTGGTGTCGTTCCCCGGTGTGGTCAGCGCCGACAAGCTGCGCTTTGACGGCCACGACCTGCTTGAGCTCTCGGGCAGCGCGCGCGCCAAGCTCACCGGCAAAGACGTGGCCATGATCTTCCAGGACCCGACCACCAGCCTGAACCCCTGCTTCACCGTGGGTTTCCAGTTGGCGGAAACGCTCAAGCTGCACCTGGGACTGGACGGCAAGGCAGCACGCAAGCGCTCCATCGAGCTGCTGGAGCAGGTCGGCATTCCAGCGGCCGAGAGCCGCCTGAACGTATTCCCGCACCAGATGTCGGGCGGCATGAACCAGCGCGTCATGATCGCCATGGCCATTTCGTGCAACCCCAAACTGCTGATTGCCGACGAACCCACCACAGCGCTCGACGTGACCATCCAGGCGCAAATTCTGGACCTGCTTCGCACCCTGCAAAAGGACCGCAACATGGCGCTGGTGCTGATCACCCACAACATGGGCGTGGTGAGTGAGATGGCGCAGCGCGTGGCCGTGATGTACGCCGGCCAGATCATGGAAACGCGCAGCGCGCATGACATCTTTGAGTCGCCGCAGCACCCGTACACCGAGGCCCTGCTGGCGGCCATGCCTGAACGCAGCGACGGTGCCAGCCGCCTGGCCACCATTCCCGGCATGGTGCCGGGCCTCTATGACCGCCCCGGCGGCTGCCTGTTTGCACCGCGTTGTCTCTACGCCAACAACCATTGCCGCGCCGAGCGCCCGGCCCTGCGCGACTGGCAAAACGGTGGGGTGCGTTGCCACTACCCGCTGGCGCCCTTGTCGGACCTTGCCGTGTCGATCCCCACAGGGGGAGCGGCCCCATGAGCCAGCTGCCTCCAAGCGACCTACCCACCACCGCGCCCGTGGTGGTAGCGCGCGACCTGAAACAGGTCTACAAGATCAGCCGTGGCTTTCTGCACCCCGCCGACAACCTGCAAGCGGTCAGCGGTGTCTCGTTCACGGTGCAAGCGGGCAAGACACTGGCGGTGGTGGGTGAATCCGGCTGCGGCAAGTCCACCCTGGCACGCATGGTGTCGCTGATCGAAACCCCGACCGCCGGCGAGTTGTCGCTGGGTGGTGTGGATGTGGTCAAGGCCAGCGCGCAGCAGCGCCATGCCCTGCGCCGCACCGTGCAACTGGTGTTTCAGAACCCGTTTGGCTCGCTCAATCCGCGCAAAAAAATCGGTGCCATTCTGGAAGCGCCGCTGGAGATCAACACCGACCTCGATGCCAAAACACGGGCCGAGCAGGCCCGTGCCATGCTGACCCTGGTGGGCCTGCGTCCCGAGCACTATGACCGCTACCCACACATGTTCTCTGGCGGTCAACGCCAGCGCATCGCCATTGCACGCGCGCTCATGCTGAAGCCGGCGCTGATCGTGGCCGACGAGCCGGTGTCGGCGCTCGACGTGTCGATTCAGGCCCAAGTGCTCAACCTGCTGGCCGACCTGCAACAGGAACTCGGGTTGGCCTACCTGTTCATCTCGCATGACCTGGGCGTGGTGCGCTACATCGCCCACGACGTGCTGGTGATGTACCTCGGTCATGCCGTTGAGCAGGGCGAGAAAAAAACCATCTTTGCGCAACCGCTGCACCCCTACACGCAGGCCTTGCTGGCCTCCACACCCGGTATTGTCGGCACCGGCGCGGCCAAAAAACGCATCGTGCTAACGGGCGAACTGCCCTCACCGTTGAACCCGCCCAGTGGCTGCGTTTTTTCCACCCGTTGCCCGCACGTTGTAGCACAATGCCACAACGAACGGCCACTCTTGCGCGCATTGGCCGGCAGGCAGGTAGCCTGTCATCTGGCCGAACAATTTGTCCAACCCACCTGAAACACACTGAATCCAAACCGCTGCAACGCAGCATCAACCTGTAGGAGTCCGCAAGATGAGTGTTCTCAAATCAAGCCGCAAATTGGCGCTCAAGCGCACGGCGCTGTGCGCCCTGACCCTGTTGGCCGTGGGCCAGGTCGGCGCCAAGACGCTGGTGTACTGCTCCGAGGGCAGCCCGGAGAATTTTGCGCCCAGCATCAACACTACCGGCACCTCATTTGACGCCAGCGAACAGATTTACGACAACCTGGTCGACTTCGAGCGCGGCGGCACCAAGGTCGTGCCCGGCCTGGCTGAAAGCTGGACCGTGTCCAAGGATGGCCTGGAATACGTCTTCAAACTGCGCAAGGGTGTGAAGTGGCAGTCCAACAAAAACTTCAAGCCCACGCGCGACATGAACGCCGACGACATCCTGTTCATGTTCGAGCGCCAATGGAAAGAGAACGACCCCTACTTCAAGGTCACCAGTTCCAACCACGCCTACTTTGGCGACATGGGCATGCCCAAGCTGCTGAAATCGGTGGACAAGGTCGATGAGTACACCGTCAAGATCGTGCTCAACGCCCCCGAAGCGCCTTTCCTGTCCAACCTGGCCATGCAATATGCGGGTGTCCAGTCCAAGGAATACGCCATTGCCATGCTGAAAGCCGGCACGCCTGAAAAAATTGACCAGGAGCCCGTGGGCACCGGCCCGTTCATGCTGGTGCAGTACCAGAAAGACGCCATCATTCGCTACAAGGCCTTCCCGCAGTACTGGGCTGGCAAGGCCAAAATCGACGACCTGATTTTCTCAATCACGCCCGACGCCTCGGTGCGCTGGGCCAAGTTGCAAAAGGGCGAGTGCCATGTCATGCCCTACCCCAACCCGGCTGACCTGCCCGCCATCCGCAAGGATGCCAATGTGGTGGTACTGGAGCAGCCCGGCTTGAACGTGGGTTACCTGGCCTACAACACCACCAAGAAGCCGTTTGACGACGTGCGCGTGCGCAAGGCCGTCAACATGGCGATCAACAAGAAAGCCATCGTCGATGCGGTCTATCTGGGCACCGGCGTGCCCGCCACCAATCCGATTCCACCGACCCAATGGTCTTACAACAAGGCCATCAAGGACGATGCCTTCAACCCCGAAGAAGCCAAGAAATTGCTGGCCGCCGCCGGCCTGAAAGACGGTTTTAGCACCGACCTGTGGGCCATGCCGGTGCAGCGCCCCTACAACCCCAACGCCCGTCGCATTGCCGAGCTGATGCAGGCCGACCTGGCCAAGGTCGGCATCAAGGCCGAGATCAAGAGCTTTGAATGGGGCGAGTACCGCAAGCGCATGCAGGCTGGTGAACACCAGATGGGCATGCTGGGCTGGACCGGCGACAACGGCGACCCGGACAACTTCCTGAACACCTTGCTGGGTTGCAGCGCCGCCAAGAACAACGGCTCCAACGTGGCCAAGTTCTGCTACCAGC
>JBASJO010000637.1:0-1597 GCA_049655365.1 Rhodoferax sp.
GTTCGAAGCGGTCCATGTCAGCCGGCATCCAGTCGGCGAAATCGCGTTGATCCAGGGGCGCTGTCCGGCTCGCGCCGCCCTGGGCGCGCGGTGGTGCATCACTGGCCTCGACGTCGCCTTCGCCCGGCTGGTCGGCCATGCCCACCGTGGGCTTGACCGCACCCGGTGGCGTGTTGTCCATCTCGCCGTGCATTTGCTGGACCAGCTCCGGCAAGCTTCTACCGCGCCGCGTCAAGCCCGAACTGCGCGTCGACGCCCGGACCTGGTGCGGGAACCAGAAGGCTTGGTGCAATTCCGGGTATTTCAGCCACTGCTTGTGACTGCCCGCGGCAATGCCGCGCCACAAGGCCTCGATTCGCGCCCATTGCGACAGGGGCAAGGCGGCGGCAGCACGGGCCATCAACTCAAGCTCGGCGTAGCCCAGGGCAAACCCGTGTTCACGTAAATAGTGGGCGAACTCGCCAAGGCGCTCGCGCGGATCGATGGCGTTCATAGCCTGTCATTCATTTCATGGCGCCGGCCACACCCACGTCCTGCGCAATGCGCGGACCATCGATCAGCTTGCCAACGCGCTCGGCCGTCACCTGCCAGCGATCATTGCGGGTCTTGAGCAAGGCAGCCAACGTCGGCACCAGCGCCTGCGGATCCAGCGGCAATTCGCCATGGCCCATGTGAAACAGCACCCGCACCCAGTCCAGCGTTTCCGCCACACCGGGCGTTTTGTCCAGGTCTTCCTTGCGCAGGCGCTGCACAAAGGCCACCGCTTCTTCGACCAGCCGGCTGGCCGCCTCGGGCACCAGCGTCCGCACAATCTGCGTCTCGCGCGCCAGCGTCGGAAAATCAACATAGTGAAACAGACAGCGCCGGCGCAGTGCGTCCGACAGGTCGCGTGTGCCGTTGCTGGTGAGGATCACCAGCGGCTTGCTCAGCGCCTTCAGGGTGCCGAGCTCGGGGATGCTGACCTGGTACTCGGACAGCATCTCCAGCAGGAAGGCCTCAAAGGCTTCGTCGGCGCGGTCGATTTCGTCGATCAGCAAGACGCAGGGCTGTGGCGAACGGATCGCCTGCAACAAGGGCCGCTCGAGCAAAAAGGCTTCTGAAAAAAGGTTGTTGCGCAGCGCAGCACGGTCGCCCTGACCGGCTTCGGCAAGTCGGATCTCCAGCAACTGGCGGCTGTAGTTCCACTCGTAAACCGCCTGACTCAGGTCCAGGCCTTCATAACACTGCAGACGCAACAAGGGCCGACCCAGTGCGCGCGCGCAGGCCCCGGCAATGGCGGTCTTGCCGACGCCCGCCGCGCCCTCCAGCAACAGCGGTCGCTCCAGCGTGAGGCCCATCCAGATCAGGCTGACCAGGTCTTCGTCGGCAATGTAGCCGGCCTGGAACAGGCGCTCGCGCAAGCCGTCCGGTGTCGCCAGCACATCCGTTGGTGGCATGGTGCGAGCTGAGCTCAGGCTTTGCGGCCGAACAAGTCCGCAAAGAATTTGCGGATCATGACCCAGATGAAGGCCAGCGCGTTGAATTCCTTGGCCACGACTGGCGCAGCGGGCGCTGCCACCGGGACTGCACCGCCCACCGGAGCGGCAGCCCCTTGCAG
>JBASJO010000638.1:0-9533 GCA_049655365.1 Rhodoferax sp.
ACGGCGCCAGGCCATGTCGGTGATGTGCAACAGGCCGTCGATGCCGCCCAGGTCGACAAATGCGCCGTATTCGGTGATGTTCTTGACCACGCCCTGAACGATCGCGCCTTCTTTCAGCGTGTTCATCAGCTTGGAGCGCTCTTCGCCCATGGAGGCTTCCACCACGGCACGGCGGCTCAACACCACGTTGTTGCGCTGGCGGTCGAGCTTGATGACCTTGAATTCCAGGGTCTTGTTCTCGTACGGTGACAGGTCTTTGGTCGGGCGGGTGTCGACCAGCGAACCGGGCAGGAAGGCGCGGATGCCGTTGACCAACACGGTCAGGCCACCCTTGACCTTGCCGCTGGTCTGGCCCGTGACAAATTCGCCAGTTTCCAGGGCTTTTTCCAGGGCCATCCAGGAGGCCAGACGCTTGGCAGTGTCGCGGCTCAGAATGGTGTCGCCGTAGCCGTTTTCGATGGAGCCGATGGCCACCGACACGAAGTCGCCAACCTGGACTTCAGTTTCGCCCTGATCGTTCTTGAATTCCTCGAGCGGCACGTAGGCTTCAGACTTGAGGCCGGCGTTCACGACCACAAAGCTGTGCTCGATACGAACCACTTCAGCAGTGATCACTTCGCCCGGGCGCATTTCTGTGCGTTGCAGGGACTCTTCAAACAGGGCGGCAAAAGATTCAGACATGTTTTGATGCGGTGTTAAGCGCAGGTTATTTCGCGGTTTTAAGCGCGGGGTTAAGTTTTCTTGAACCTCATTCGCAGTGCGCCAGTGCGGCGCGAAGGGGGCAAATGAGGGCCGGTGCATTGGCCGAGGCCGTTGCGGTTTTAGCTCTTTAGACAGGGTCAGAAGGGCTGTTTGCCTTGCCACCAGTCCAACACTTGCTTCACCGATTCTTCAATCGACAAATTGGAGTTGTCCAGCAGCCTGGCATCTGCGGCTGGCTTGAGAGGTGCCACGCTGCGGGACGAATCCCGGGCGTCGCGTGCTTCCAAGTCGGCGCGAAGAGCGGCGAGTGTAATTGATTTGTCTTTTGAAATCAACTGTTTAAACCGCCTTTGGGCGCGCTGCTCGGCGCTGGCGGTCAAAAATACCTTGAGCGGGGCCGCCGGGAAGATCACCGTGCCCATGTCGCGGCCATCGGCCACCAGGCCGGGCAGGCGGCGAAAGCCATGCTGCAGGTCCAGCAACGCAGCACGCACTTTGGGCAACACCGACACTTTGGACGCATTCATGCCGGCTTCTTCGGTGCGGATAGCCTCGGTGACGTCTTCGCCGGCCAGCAGTACTTGGTCAGCCGTGAATTCAAGGCGCAAGCCTTGCGCCAGGGCGGCGATGGCTTCTTCGGCCGTGGCGTCAAGCGGCAATTGCGCGCGCGTCGCCGCCAGCGCGGTGATGCGGTAGAGCGCGCCCGAATCCAGCAGGTGGTAGCCCAGGCGGCTGGCCAATTGCGCCGCCAGAGTGCCTTTGCCCGACGCCGTGGGGCCATCGACGCAAATGACAGGAATCTTGGCCGGGTCAGCCTGCACCAACGAGAACAGCGCCTCGAAAAAGTCGGGAAAGGTCTTGGCGACACACTTGGGGTCTTCAATACGCACCGGCAGACTCGCTGGGTTGAACGTGGCCAGCGCAAAACACATTGCCACGCGGTGGTCGTCATAGGTGTGGATGCTGGCGGCTTGCCATTGCGCGGGACTGGCTGGCGGCGTGACCTGGATGAAGTCGGGGCCTTCGACCACGGTGGCGCCGAGCTTGCGCAACTCACAGGCCATGGCGGCAATGCGGTCGGTTTCCTTGACGCGCCAGCTGGCAATGTTGCGCAGGGTGGTGGTGCCCTGCGCATACAAGGCCATCACCGCCAGGGTCATGGCGGCATCGGGGATGTGGTTGCAGTCGAGGTCAATGGCTTTGAGTGGCCAACTGCCGCGCGAGACTTCGAGCCAGTTGGGACCACTGACCACTTTGGCGCCCATCATTTCAGCCGCCTCGATGAAGCGGATGTCACCCTGAATCGAGTCGGCGCCGAGGCCTTCGATGCGGATGCCGTGGTGACCCGCGCTGGCCGGTGCAATGGCCCCCAGCGCGATGAAATAACTTGCCGAAGACGCATCGGCTTCGACAAAAAGGTCGCCTGGCGACTGGTACTGGCTGCCCGCCGGAATCGTGAAGCGCTGCCAGCCGTCGCGCCTGACCACAATGCCGAAGCGCGCCAGCAGGTTCAGCGTGATCTCGATGTAGGGCCTGGAGATCAATTCACCCACCACGTCGATCACGATGTCCTGCCGTGCCACCAGCGGCAACGCCATCAGCAGGGCGGTCAGGAACTGGCTGGACACATCTCCGCGCACTTGAATGGGGGCGTCGAGCTTGAGACCGGGCTGGCCAATGTGCAGCGGCGGGTAGCCGTCCTGGCCGGTGTAGTCGATCTGGCAACCCAACTGGCGCAGCGCGTCCACCAGGTCGCCAATCGGGCGCTCGTGCATGCGCGGCACACCGCTGAGTTCAAAACTGCCACCCATCAGCGCGAGCGCGGCGGTGAGCGGCCGGATGGCGGTGCCGGCGTTGCCCATGAATAGCTTGGCTTGACGCTGTTTGGGCTGACCGCCCAGGCCGTCAATCACCACGCTGTTGCCGCTCTGCGCAATGTCGCAGCCCAAGGCGCGCAAGGCCGCCAGCATGACACGGGTGTCATCGGAGTCCAGCACATCGTGCAAGGTGGTGCGACCCTCGGTCAGGGCGGCCAGCAGCAGCACCCGGTTCGAGATGCTTTTGGAGCCCGGCAAGGTGATGGTGCCACCGGCGGACAGCAGGGGTGGCAGGTCGACGAATAAAGTGTTCAGCATGCGGGTTTGGGAGGATGTTGTCCGAGGTGCCATTGGCTGCGCGCCGTGCTGGCCTGTGCAATCAAGGCTTCGAGGGCCGGCGCATCGTCATGCTGCAGAAGGGCCTCGAAGGCCTGCAACTGGGTCTGAAGGTGCTGACTTTGCAGCAGCAATTGCTCGCGGTTCGATATGAAAATATCACGCCAGACCTTGGGGTCGCTGGCCGCAATGCGGCTGAAGTCGCGAAAGCCGGGGCCGGCCAGCGACAGGAATTCCTGCCCCTGGGGCTGACCTGTGATGGCGTTCATCAGGGCAAACGCCAGCAGATGCGGAAAGTGGCTGACCGCTGCAAAGGCGGCGTCATGGGCCTCAGGCGACATCTGCGTCACCTTGCAACCCAGCGCCTGCCAGACCTGCAGCGCTTGCTGGCGCTGCTTGCCATGGGTCTCGGCTGTGGCAGTCAGAATCACCTGGCAGCCCTGGTACAGCTTGGCATCGGCGTGCTCCACGCCGGCCTTTTCCTTGCCGGCAATCGGGTGCGCCGGCACAAACGAGCCGATCCGCTCGCCCAAGGCACGCCGGGCTGCGGCCAGCACGTCCGCCTTGGTCGAGCCCACGTCCATCACCAGCATCTGCGGCGTGATGGCGGGTGCAATCAACTGCAAGGTGGCTTCGGTGGCAGACACAGGCACCGCCATCAGCACGATGTCAGCGCCGCTGGCGGCTTGCTCAGCCGAGCTGGCGACCGCGTCGATGACGCCGAGTTGCAGGGCTTGCTGGATCGTCTTGGTGGATGGGCTGTAGCCCACTACACGCTGCACCAGTCCCGCCTGTTTGAGCGCCAGCGCAAACGAGCCCCCCATCAGGCCGCAGCCGATCAATCCGAGTTGCGCAAACATGGCTACTCGCTGACAGGGTAGGTGCCCAGCACTTTGTAAAACTCGCACAGGCCGCGCAACTCTTCGAGCGCGGCTGCCACATGGGGCTGGCTGGGGTGGCCTTGCAGGTCGATGTAAAAGTAGTATTCCCACTGGCCCGAACGCGCAGGGCGCGACTCGAAACGGGTCATCGAGACGCCGTGTTTTTTGAGTGGCACCAGCAGGTCGTGCACGGCCCCGGGGCGGTTGGTCACCGTCACGATCAGGCTGACGCAGTCATTGCCGGTAGCCTGCGGCGCGGCCAGTGTTTGCGGCAGGCATATGATGGCAAAGCGGGTGCGGTTGAAGGCGTCGTCCTGGATGGCGTAGGAGGCGATGTGCAGGCCAAATTCGCTGCCGGCGCGTTCGCTCGCGATGGCTGCCCAGGCCGGGTTGGTGGCGGCCAGGCGGGCGCCCTCGGCGTTGCTGGCCGCAGGGCGCCGCTCGGCATGCGGCAGGTGGGTGGTGAGCCAGTCCTGGCACTGCGCCAACGCTTGCGGGTGGGCGTACACCGCCTCGATGTCGTGCAGCGAAGGCTCCAGGCGCAACAGGTTGTGCCGTACCAGGAAACTGGTTTCGCCAATGATGTGCATGGGCGAGTTGAGCAGCAGGTCGAGCGAGCGCGAGATCACGCCCTCAGACGAATTCTCAATGGGCACCACGCCAAATTCGGCGCTGCCGGCGGCGGTGGCACGAAACACCTCGTCGATGCTGACACACAGCACACGTGACATGCTGCCGCCAAAAAACTGGATCGCGGCCTGCTCACTGAAGGTGCCCGCCGGACCCAGGTAGGCCACCCGCTGTGGCGCTTCGAGCGCACGGCAGGCCGACATGATTTCACGCCAGATCAGGCTCAGGCTCTGGTCTTTGAGTGGGCCGCCGTTGTGGGCCTGCAAATTGGCAATGACCTGCGCTTCGCGGTCCGGGCGGAACACAGCCGAGCCGTCCAGCCGTTTGATTTCGCCCACTTCATGCGCCAAGCTGGCGCGCTGGTTTAGCAGGGTGAGCAGCTCCAGATCCAGGGCATCAATCTGGATACGTAATTCAGGAAGGGTTTTTGCCATGGGCTGGTTGGGGTAAAAGAGAGGCTTCAGCCGTGTTGAGTTTCGAAGTCACGCATGTACCTCACCAGCGCTTGCACGCCCTCCAGAGGCATGGCGTTGTAAATGCTGGCACGCATGCCGCCCACCGATTTGTGGCCCTTGAGTTGCAGCAGGCCGCGTTCGCGGGCGCCGCTCAGAAAGGCGTCGCTCAGGCTCTCATTGCGCAGGTAAAACGGCACGTTCATGCGTGAGCGGCAGTCTTTGGCCACCCGGTTGAGGTACAGCCCGGAGTTGTCGATGGCGTGGTACAGCAGGTCGGCCTTGGCGATGTTGCGGGCCTCCACCGCCGCGATGCCACCCTGGACTTTAAGCCACTTGAACACCAGCCCGGCGATGTAGATCGAATAGGTCGGCGGGGTGTTGAACATTGAATCGTTGTCGGCAACAGTGTGGTAGTTGAAGGCACTGGGACACACCGGCAGGGCGCGGTCGAGCAGGTCGTCGCGCACCACCACCAGCGTCAAGCCGGCTGGACCCAGGTTTTTCTGGGCACCGCCAAACGCCAGCCCGACGCGTGACCAATCCACCGGGCGTGACGCCACATGCGAGGAAAAATCAATCACCAGTGGCGCATCGCAGCCCAGCGCTTTCAGGTCGGGCAGGGTGTGGTACTCGACGCCGTTGATGGTCTCGTTGCTGCAGATGTGCACATAGGCCGGCTTGTCACTGAGCTGCCATTGGGCGGGATCCACCAGTGTGGTGTGGCCGTTGCCCTGGGTGTTGGCGGCCTCATGGGCGCTGCAGTACTTGCGCGCTTCGCCCAGTGACTTCTGGCTCCAGCTGCCGGTCACGACAAAGTCAGCCGTTTGACCCTGTGACAGGTTCAGCGGCACGATGGCGTTCTCGGCCAGGCCACCGCCCTGCATGAAGAGCAGTTTGAAATTTTTTGGAACTGCCAGCAACTCACGCAGATCCGCCTGCGCCTGTTCATGAATGGCGCCGAATTCCTTGCCACGGTGGCTCATTTCCATCACACCCATGCCGCTGCCGTGCCAATCCAACATCTCGGCGGCCGCCTCGGCCAGCACCGCGTCAGGCATGACGGCAGGGCCGGCGGAAAAGTTATACGGTCGCATCGCTGGCATCGTCTGTGCTGTCTTCGGCGGCGGGAATGGCATCGTTTTCAACAATACGTTGCAGGCCGCTCAGTTGGGAACCGTCGTCCAGACCGATCAAGGTAACACCCTGGGTGGCACGGCCGAGTTCGCGGATTTCCGAGACACGGGTGCGCACCAGAACCCCCTTGTCGGTGATCAGCATGATCTCGTCGTCAGCGTGCACCAGCGTGGCAGCCACCACCTTGCCGTTGCGCTCGCTCTGTTGAATGGCGATCATGCCCTTGGTGCCGCGGCCGTGGCGGGTGTACTCGGCAATGCTGGTGCGCTTGCCATAGCCATGCTGGGTGGCTGTGAGCACACTCTGCGTCTCGTCTTCGGCCACCAGCATGGCGATCACGCTCTGGCTTTCCTCGAGCATCATGCCGCGCACGCCGCGCGCCTGTCGACCCATCGGGCGCACGTCGTTTTCATCAAAACGCACCGCCTTGCCGCCGTCAGAGAACAGCATGACGTCATGCTGGCCGTCGGTCAGGGCGGCGCCGATCAGGTAGTCTCCTTCGTCCAGATCCACGGCAATGATGCCGGCCTTGCGCGGATTGGAAAACTCCACCAGCGCCGTCTTCTTGACCGTGCCCATGCTGGTGGCCATGAAGACATACTGGTCGGCGGGAAAGCTGCGCTTTTCACCGGTCAGGGGCAGCACCACGGTGATTTTTTCACCCTCTTGCAGCGGGAACATGTTGACGATGGGCCTGCCGCGCGAACCACGCGAGCCTTGCGGCACTTCCCACACCTTGAGCCAGTACATGCGGCCACGGTTGGAAAAGCACAAGATGTAGTCGTGGGTGTTGGCAATGAACAGCTGGTCGACCCAATCGTCGTCCTTGGTGGCGGTGGCCTGTTTGCCACGACCGCCGCGCTTTTGCGCCCGGTATTCGCTCAAGGGCTGGCTCTTGATGTAACCGCTGTGGCTCAAGGTCACCACCATGTCGGTCGGCGTGATCAGGTCTTCGGTCGACAGGTCGAACGAACTGTGTTCCACCAGTGAGCGGCGCGCGCCCAACTTGGTCATGCCAAACTCGGTTTTGATGGCGGTGAGCTCGTCACCGATGATGACTGAGACGCGCTCGGGTCGCGCCAGGATGTCCAGCAAGTCGTCGATCTCGGCCATCACCTCTTTGTACTCGGCAACGATCTTGTCTTGTTCCAGGCCGGTCAGGCGTTGCAGACGCATCTGCAAAATTTCCTGGGCCTGGGTGTCGGACAGGCGGTACAGGCCGTCCTTGCCCATGCCGTATTGCTTTTCGAGTCCGTCGGGGCGGTAATCGTCGGCATTGACCACGCCGCCGTCGGCACGCGTGCGGGTCAGCATTTCGCGCACCAGCGTGCTGTCCCAGGGGCGATTCATCAACTCGGCCTTGGCCACCGGAGGTGTCGGCGATTCACGGATGATGCGGATGAACTCGTCAATATTGGCCAGCGCCACAGCCAGGCCTTCGAGCACATGGCCGCGTTCGCGCGCCTTGCGCAGGTTGAACACCGTGCGCCGTGTCACCACCTCGCGGCGGTGCTGCAAGAAGACTTCGACCAGGTCTTTCAGGTTACACAGCTTGGGCTGGCCGTTGATCAGCGCCACCATGTTCATGCCGAAGGTGTCCTGCAACTGGGTTTGTTTGTACAGGTTGTTCAGCACCACCTCGGGCACTTCGCCGCGCTTGAGTTCGATCACCAGACGCATACCGGACTTGTCTGATTCGTCCTGAATGTGACTGATGCCTTCGATCTTCTTTTCATGCACCAGCTCGGCCATGCGCTCCTGCAGCGTCTTTTTGTTGACCTGGTAGGGCAGCTCGTCAACGATGATGGACTGGCGCTGGCCCTTGTCAATGTCTTCAAAGTGGCATTTGGCACGCATCACGACGCGACCGCGGCCGGTGCGGTAGCCGTCCTTGACACCGTTGATGCCATAAATGATGCCGGCAGTCGGGAAGTCTGGTGCCGGCACGATTTCCATCAATTCATCGATGGACGCCTCCGGGTTGCGCAACAAGTGCAGGCAGGCGTCCACGACTTCGTTCAGGTTATGCGGCGGGATGTTGGTGGCCATGCCCACCGCAATACCGCCCGAGCCATTGATCAGCAGGTTGGGCAGGCGCGCCGGCAGCACCAGGGGCTCCTTTTCGGAACCGTCGTAGGTGGGGCCGAAGTCCACCGTTTCCTTGTCCAGGTCAGCCAGCAGTTCATGGGCAATCTTGGCCAGACGGATTTCGGTGTAACGCATGGCGGCCGCGTTGTCGCCGTCGACCGAGCCGAAGTTGCCCTGGCCGTCCACCAGCATGTGGCGCATGGAAAAGTCCTGCGCCATGCGCACGATGGTGTCGTACACCGACTGGTCGCCGTGCGGGTGATATTTACCAATGACGTCGCCCACGATACGGGCCGATTTTTTGTAGGCCTTGTTCCAGTCGTTGTTGAGCTCGTGCATGGCAAACAGCACGCGCCGGTGCACCGGCTTGAGTCCGTCACGCGCATCGGGCAGGGCGCGCCCCACGATCACGCTCATGGCGTAATCCAGGTAGCTGCGGCGCATCTCGTCGGCAAGACTGGTGGGCAGGGTTTCTTTGGCGAACTGGGTCATGAGGTGGACTTGAGGCGAGGCAAGGTCTGAGTTAGCTGCTCATTTTATGCTGTACGTCTGTGGCTGCATTGCAACGCCGGACCCAAATAGATACTTGCTGTCACCAGAATGCCTGAATGCGTTGATTTTGCGCATGCCCTGCGCACCATGCTGTGGCACAATGACTGTAACGCCCAATTTGATAGGCATCTTGGGTGTCCGTATACCGACGCAGCACTGCTGCGGATTTTTCCCTTACTTAAGGAGAACCCTGATGAAATTGAATAAACTGGCTTTGCTGATCGCTGCTGCAGCTCTTGCAACTGCAGCTGGCGCCCAAACCGTTGACAACTGGCGTAGTACCGACGGCACCGTTTGGAAAAACGGCACCAACGAACTCTGCTGGCGTGATGCCTTCTGGACCCCCGCTACCGCAGCTGTCGGCTGCGATGGCGCCATCGTTGCTCCCAAGCCTGTTCCCGTGGTTGCTCCCGCACCGGCACCTGTCGCCGTGGCTCCTGCACCCGCACCCGCACCTGCGCCTAAGCCGGCTCCTGTGGCTCCCGCCAAGGTCACCTACGCTGCTGACGCGTTTTTTGACTTTGACAAGTCCGTGCTCAAGCCTGAAGGTAAAGCCAAGCTGGATGACCTGGTCGCCAAGACCAAGGACATCAACCTTGAAGTGGTGATCGCTGTGGGTCACACCGACGCCGTGGGTACCGATGGTTACAACCAGAAACTGTCGGTGCGCCGTTCTGAAGCCGTCAAGGCTTATTTGGTGTCCAAGGGCATCGAAAAGAACCGCATCTACACCGAAGGCAAGGGCGAAGCTCAACCTGTGGCGGACAACAAGACCTCTGAAGGCCGTTCCAAGAACCGCCGTGTGGAAGTTGAAGTTGTGGGTACACGCGCCAAGTAATTGGAGTGCTCCCTGGCGCTTTCAGCGCCATCAAAAAATGCCCGCTTCGGCGGGTTTTTTTATGGGCGATGGGATGTGCCTTCCCCCTGGGATCCGGACA
>JBASJO010000639.1:0-3855 GCA_049655365.1 Rhodoferax sp.
AAGGTGATTTTGCCAACGCAGAAGGGCTTTTTTCGAACTTTGTCTCCCGCTATCCGCTCAGTGGTTATGTGGTGCCGGCGCTGTTCTGGCTGGGCAACGCCCAATATGCCACGCGCAACTACAAGGATGCGATGACCAACTTTCGGACCCTGATTGCCAAAGACCCCGAGCATGTGCGCGCGCCAGAGGCCGTGTTGTCGGTCGCCAATTGCCAGTTGGAGTTGAAGGACAGCAAAGGGGCGCGCAAAACCCTCACGGACCTGCTCAAGGTCTACCCGCGCTCCGAAGCCGCCGTGGCTGCCAAAGAACGGCTCGCGACGCTTAAATGACCGGCTTGTCGGATCGCCGTTTTGGCGGGCTTGAGCGCTTGTATGGCGTGCCTGGCGCTGAACGCATTCGCAAGGCGCATGTGGCCGTGGTGGGCATTGGCGGCGTCGGTTCCTGGGTGGCGGAGGCGCTGGCGCGTAGCGGGGTAGGGCGCATCACGCTGATCGATTTCGACCAGGTGGCCGAGTCCAACATCAATCGCCAGATTCAGGCGCTTGATGCCAGCCTGGGCCAAGCCAAGGTTGATGCCATGCGCGAGCGCATCCACGCTTATTTTCCCGAATGCCAGGTCAGCTGTGTGGAGGCCTTTGCCGAGCCGGACAACTGGCCGGCCATCTTGCCCGCGGGTGTGAATGCTGTGGTTGACGCCTGCGACCAGGCCAAGGCCAAGCTGGCCATGGCGGTCTGGGCCAAAAAAACGGGCGCGCTGCATGTGATGGTGGGGGCGGCTGGCGGCAAGCGTCACGCCGAGCGGGCGGCCGTGGCCGATGTGCTGGACGTCACGCACGACCCCTTATTGGCCAAAGTACGCTACCAGTTGCGCAAGGCGTTCCCGGCATTGCGCGCTGCCAAAAAACTGGGTGTCACCTGTGTGTACAGCCCAGAAGCCGTGGCCCCCCCTGACGCCTCCTGCGGCGTTGAGGGCGACGGCAGCCTGAACTGCAGTGGGTTTGGGTCAGTCGTCACGGTCACGGCAAGCTTCGGTTTTTGCGCTGCCGGTGTAATTTTGAATAAATTGAGCTCTGCTAGCAAATAAGGGCCCAGAATTTGTTTATAATTTGAGGCTTGCTAAAACGTGACGTCAAGAAGCGTTTGGGATGTTAGCTCAGTTGGTAGAGCAGCGGACTTTTAATCCGTTTGTCGTGGGTTCGACCCCCGCACATCCCACCAAAATACAAACGAAAAAAGCACTTCCAGGAAACTGGCAAGTGCTTTTTTTTGGGTCCCCCCGTGGGACCGGCTTGCTATTCAGCGCTCTTCGCGCGTGTGCCAAACCCTCAAGATATAGACGGTCAGGTCGACCAACTCGTAGCGCATTTCGTAGTTGCCGACGATGATGCGACGCACCTCGCGCGGCAGGTATTGAACCAGTTGTCGGCCACTTTGGGGCCTATCAAGTAGCCGCCTTGGTGCCACAGTCAAGGTTTGCGTCGTGCGTGCGGCGGCAGTTGGGTTTACTTTGGCCAGAAAGTCATGAAGCCGCGCAATATCGGCTACGGCTTCGTTGGACCACTTCAGCTTCATCGTTGCGGTACAGGCAAGGGGTTGCCAGTTGCCAGGCTCGCCGCCCATGCCTCCACATCGGCTTGGTCAACAACTCGACCGGCGGTGACATCGGCCATGCCCGCCAGGGTCAAGCGGTGTCGTTCTTCCTCCTCGCTCACCCAGGCAGCCAAAGCCTGCTTAACGATCCAGGCGCGTGGGCGATCCAATTGCGCGGCCAGATCGTCAATTTTTTGGGCCAGTGGTAGCGGCACATGGGCAGTCAGCACTTTCGTATCCATTGCGGTTCTCCAGTTCAATCAAAAGCAATCTTAGTGATTTAATTTGATTAATGCAAGAAAATGCTGACACCCTGTGGGAGCGGCGCCCCTCGCAGCGATTAAATCCGAACACCCATCGGCCCGAGGGCGGACCTCCCACAAAGGCGTACCTGCCACAAGAGCCGCCCCAACCCCATCATTGCGATGCGCGCCATGCGTTGCAGTTCACCAACCACTTGACAACAACTAAATTCGACACTAAATTCAGACCCACTATTGCTCCGAGGTCGACATGCAGTCCATTGCCAATATCAAGTCCATTTCCTACTTAAAAAGCCACGCTGCCCAGATTTCTGAAGACCTGGCGTTGAACGACAACCCGTTTTTCATTACCCAAAACGGGGAAGCCAGCATGGTGATTGAAAGCGTCAAGCAGTTTCAGGAAAAGGAAGCGCTGATCGCGGCCCTGAAAATCATCGCCTTGGGTGAAAAAGACCGCTTGCAAGGGAATGGCATTTCCGCAGCTGCTTCACGGGCGCAGCTACAGGCGGCCCGTCAGAGCCGCAAATAATGGCCGTCATCATTCTTCCCGATGCGCAGGATGACTTGCTTTGGCTACAAGAGTACATGCTGGACAAGTGGGGCGAAGCGTCTTGGCTGAAAGCTGAAGACGAGATTTTCGACAAGCTGGCAAAAGTCGACTCTGGTCTTTTCAACGGCACACCAGTCCAGGCACTGGCTTCGGTTGGCATTCTGGACTATCACAACGTCTACACCGCGCATCACAAGCTTGTCTACCGACGGGTAGGCAACGACACCTATGTGTATCTCGTCGCTGGCCATCGGCAGGACTTTCCGACGCTGTTGATCAAGAGGCTGCTAAAAGTTTGACGCCCCCGTAGGAGCGGCGCCCCCGCCGCGAATGCCTTTCATGCCCAACAATCAGCAAAATCGATGACAGCCTATCTCAAAACTCCAATTGACTTCTGCTTGCTGAACGCCGCCCGCTGCCCTTTCAAAAGTGGGCCGTCGATGTACTGAGCCATCATCTCCACGTCACGTTCCTTGACGCCCAGCGCCCGGAAGTTTTCTTTCCATCCGTCCACTACTGCGACAACCCCTTTAATCACCTCGACAGCCGAATCTTTCGTCAAGCCAAAGGCATGTACCTCGGACAAGGCATTCTCGATGGAGGACTCGGCTTCGCCTTTGCCTACCCGAAGTTGTTGTTGGCCAAGCCCCTGGACCGACGGAACCACATCGTAGGCAGGAGAAAGGTCATAGAAACCATCTTGCGCCCGGACGAAGGCATGGTTCTTCTCATGGTCGTCGGTGTTGTCCATCAAGATGTTGAACACCATACGCCGGAACAACTCTTTCTGATGGGCGCGGATCGCTTCAGCCCGCGCTATCCGGCGCATACTCTGTGCCAGTTCTGGATAGCCCATGGGCAGGCCCGCAGCCCGCAACACTGTGTTGGCAGAGATCACATGAGATCTCTGGGCACCGGAACGATCAAAGCGCTTGACGGCTACGGCATGTCCTCTTGGCAACGGCAGTGCCCGTGTCTCAGCAACATCCATACCGCAAAGAGCCGCCAGGCGCATGGCCCCGTGTTCCACGAGTTCAGTGTTGAAGTCCTCCCCTTCGGAGAACTTCACCACCCACTGCACCCCCTCCATCTCAATAAGTGACTTGGGACGCGCGCCCCCAAAGGAGGGGCCGGGCTTGACCAGACGGACCCATGCTTCGCTTAGTTTTTCGCCCGCAAGAATGGCGGCGATGGCGCGTTCCATTTCGGGAAGGTTGGCAAGACTGGCCATGACACCGTCGCCACTGGGCTGGTAGTTGGCTGGGTCCAGCGACACGCCCAGCGCCCCGAAGCGGTTCTCGCCCCCAAAGTAGAGATATTCCAGCACGGAGAGCCGAGCTGGCTTGTAAAGGTTGCGAATGACCCGCTCCCCCCAGCGATCCGGGCGCGAGTCATCCACGGCACCCGCAGCCATGTCCCGCTCTTTGGGCAGAAACACACCACGGGCCAGAG
>JBASJO010000640.1:0-2349 GCA_049655365.1 Rhodoferax sp.
AGCCCTGAACCTGGCGCTGGCCAGGCAACTCAACGCCGACGTCACGGACATGCTGACCGGCAAGAAATTGCGCTTGCGCGTGCTGGACGCCCAATGGGCGTTTGACTTCGAATGGCGCAAGAGCCGCGTTGTTGCCTGCCAGAATACCGGTGACGCCGACCTCACCATCAGTGCCAGCGCGCATGATTTTGTCAAGCTGGCGCGCCGCGAGGAAGACCCCGACACGCTGTTTTTCAACCGCCGCCTGGCCATGGAGGGCGACACCGAACTCGGCCTGCTGGTGAAAAACACCATCGACGCGATCGAGCTGCCAGTCATGAACCTGGAGTCCTTCAGACCGCCGCATGTGCTGGCGCAGGCCCGCACGCACTTCAAGTCGCTGTTCGCCAACCTGAAGCCGCGCTAGTTCACCATGGCCCCAGCAATCACGCCGCCCAAACGCATCGTCGTCGCCATTTCGGGTGCCAGCGGTGCTGTCTACGGCGTGCGTTTGTTGCAGCGCTTGCACGGCCTGGCCGATGTGCAAACGCACCTGGTGGTCTCTGACGCGGGCTGGCTCAATGTGCAACAGGAGCTCGACCTGCCGCGCGCCGAGGTCGAAGCGCTGGCCGACGTGGTTTACCCGGTGCGCGACATTGGCAGCGCCATTGCCAGTGGTTCCTTTCGCTGCGATGGCATGGTGGTGGCACCCTGCTCGATGCGCACGCTGGCCGCCGTGGCGATGGGCCTGTCCGACAACCTGATCACCCGCGCCGCCGACGTCATGCTCAAGGAACGCCGCAAGCTGATTTTGATGGTGCGCGAAACGCCGCTGAACCTCGCCCACCTGCGCAACATGGCCAGCGTGACCGAAATGGGCGGCATCATTTTTCCGCCGGTGCCTGGGTTCTACCAGCGGCCGCAAACGCTTGAAGAGATGATCGGACACACGGTGAGCCGGGCGCTTGATTTACTCGGACTGCCGCAGGCCGATGCCGCGCGCTGGAACGGTCTGTAAGTCATTTTTATGAAACCCGCAAGGCAGGCAGTCCGGGCGAGATCAAGCAGACCTGTCGGCGCAACGCCCATGAACCATTTCTTCTGACAAATTCACATCACCATGGCCTACCGCGACCTCCGAGACTTCATTAGCCAACTCGAACAACTGGGTGAGCTCAAGCGTGTCAGCGCCGAGGTGTCGCCGCACCTGGAGATGACCGCCCTGTGCGACCGCACGTTGCGTGCCGGTGGCCCGGCCTTATTGTTCGAGCACCCTACCGGCCACAACATTCCGGTGCTGGGCAACCTGTTCGGCACGACGCGCCGCGTCGCCTTGGGCATGGGTGTCAACGACGTAAGCGAGCTGCGCCAATTCGGTCATGTGCTGGCCACACTGAAAGAGCCCGAAGCACCCAAGGGTTTCAAGGAACTGATCGGCATGGGCAGCCTGGTCAAGACACTGTGGAGCATGGCACCGAAGGAATTACGCAGTGCGCCGTGTCAGGAAATCGTGTGGGAAGGCACTGACGTCGACCTGGCCCGGCTGCCGATCCAGCACTGCTGGCCCGGCGATGTGGCGCCGCTCATCACCTGGGGCCTGGTGATCACCCAAGGGCCGCACAAGGCGCGGCAAAACCTGGGCATTTACCGCCAGCAAGTGCTGGCCCGCAACAAAGTCATCATGCGCTGGCTGCCGCACCGCGGCGGCGCGCTCGACTTTCGCGACCACACGCAGCAGAACCCGGGCCAGCCCTACCCGGTGTGCGTGGCGCTGGGTGCCGACCCGGCCACCATTCTGGGCGCGGTGACGCCGGTGCCCGACAGTTTGAGCGAATACCAGTTTGCCGGGCTGCTGCGCGGCAGCCGCACCGAACTGGTCAAGGCGCTGGGCAGCGAGTTGCGCGTGCCCGCCTTTGCCGAGATTGTGCTGGAAGGTCACATCAATCCGGATGCGAGCCACCAAAGCGGTTTTGAGCACGCGCTGGAAGGCCCGTTTGGCGACCACACTGGTTATTACAACGAGCAGGCCGAGTTTCCGGTGTTCACCATCGACCGCATCACCCAGCGCCGCGAACCCATTTATCATTCTACCTACACCGGCAAGCCGCCCGACGAGCCGGCCATGCTGGCGCTGGCCTTGAACGAGCTGTTTGTGCCGCTGCTGCAACGCCAGTACCCCGAGATCACCGACTTCTACCTGCCGCCCGAGGGCTGTTCCTACCGCATGGCGGTGGTCAGCATGAAGAAGGCCTATCCGGGCCACGCCAAGCGGGTGATGTTCGGCGTGTGGAGTTTTCTGCGCCAGTTCATGTACACCAAGTTCATCATCGTCACCGACGACGACGTCGACGTGCGCGACTGGAAGGAAGT
>JBASJO010000641.1:0-1655 GCA_049655365.1 Rhodoferax sp.
GTACCTCCGAGCGCGCCAGTGACGACTACGTTGATGAGCTCTTGCATGACTACCTGCACGCTTTCCCGGAAGCCTTGCGCCCCACCCGCGACGACATGCTGGCGCAATGGTTGCACGACTTTGGCAACGACGGCAGCCTCAAGCACTACCATGCACCGGGCTGTCCCAAATGCATGGACACGGGCTTGTCGGGGCGCGTCGGCCTGCACGAGTTGATGAGCGTGAACCCGGGCGTGAGGCGTTTGATTCAAACCGGTGCACGCTCGGAACTGGTGCAACTCGAGGCCTTTCAGTCAGGCAAGTTCCGCACCCTGCGCCAGGACGGCATTGGCAAGGTGCTGGCCGGGTTGACCACCATCGAAGAGGTTCGGGCCAACAGCAATGCCTGAGTCCACAGCGGCCGCTGGCCACCCCTACCAGTCGCTCACCCCGGATGTGGTGATGGACGCGCTGGCCAGCGTGGAGCTGTTTGGCGACGGGCGGCAAATGGCCCTGAGCTCTTATGAAAATCGCGTCTACCAGTTGCACCTGGAAGACGGTGCGGTGGTGGTGGCCAAGTTTTACCGCCCCGGGCGCTGGCGCGATGATCAGATCCTCGAAGAACACGCGTTCGCGCAAGCGCTGATGGCTGCCGAGATTCCAGTGGTCGGGCCGCTCACCCTGCAGGGCAGCACACTGCACTACTTTGGCGACTTCGCCTTCAGCGTGAGCCCCTGGCGCGGCGGCCGCCTGCCCGAGCTGGACGACCCCGACGTGCTGGAATGGGTGGGCCGCTTTCTGGCGCGCATTCACGCGGTGGGTGCGGTGCAGCCCTTTGAACACCGGCCTACGCTCGACCTGGCCAGCTTTGGCATAGCCTCGCGCGAATGGCTGCTGGCCCACGACCAGGTGCCGCTCGACGTGCAGTCCCGTTGGGCCAAGGCCTCGCAGCAAGCGCTGGACCTGATTGCCGGCCATGCCTGCCTGACCGGGGCGCCCAGCCAGGGCGAGGCGATCCAGCGGATTCGCCTGCATGGCGACTGCCACCCCGGCAATATTTTGTGGACGCCGCTGGAACTGCCCGCCAGCGCCGGGCCGGGGCCGCATTTTGTCGACCTGGACGATGCCCGCATGGGGCCGGCCGTGCAGGACCTCTGGATGCTGCTTAGCGGTGACCGGCCGCAGCGCGCCCTTCAATTGGGCACCCTGGTGGACGGCTACGAGCAGTTTCGTCCTTTTGACCGGCGTGAATTGGCGCTGATCGAACCGCTGCGCACCCTGCGCCTGTTGCATTACAGCGCCTGGCTGGCGCGGCGCTGGGACGACCCCACCTTTCCCAGGCACTTCCCCTGGTTCGGCTCCAGCGATTACTGGCAAGGCCAGGTGCAAATGCTGCAGGAGCAGATCGAGGCCATGCAGGAAGACCCGCTGGTGGTGTAACCGCGGCTCCGGCCCAGGAATCTGGCTAAGAGCCTGGGCGACACAACGTTCTGCTGCGTGTCCCCCGCCCTGCGGGCTCCTCCTAATATTATTCAATCACCCCCTAAGCGCTGATGGGGGTTCGGGTTGTTGACCCCGTGCTCCTCCTTGGGACATTGATCCTGCGGTAAAGACTGGGGCACAACCCGGTTTCGACGCTGTAGCTCGAACGGTGTCTTGGGGCACTGCCTCGAACC
>JBASJO010000642.1:0-8343 GCA_049655365.1 Rhodoferax sp.
GGCGTGATCTCGTCGGCCATGCACCGTGACGACTTTGCGCGCCGCGGCATGACCAGCAGCGCGCAGACGCAAATCCCGTTTGACGTCAATGGCGCCCATGTGCTGCTGCTCGACGATGTGCTGTTCACCGGGCGCACGGTGCGCGCGGTGCTCAACGAACTGTTTGACTTTGGCCGTCCGGCCAGCGTCAAACTGGCGGTACTGGTGGACCGCGGTGGCCGCGAGCTGCCGATCCAGGCTGACCTGTGCAGCGCGCGCATCCACCTGCCCGACAGCCAGTCGTTGGCGCTGGTGCGCCTTGAGGACGGTCGCTTCAGCTTTAACCTGAAAGAAATCTAGCCATGCTCTACAAGCGCAACCCGCAGCTCAATAAAAACGGCGAGCTGATCCATTTGCTGTCGACCGAGGGCTTGCCCAAAAGCATCCTGACCCAGGTGCTTGACACCGCCGCCAACTTTGTCTCGGTGGGCAACCGCGAGGTCAAAAAGCTGCCCTTGCTGCGCGGTAAAAGTGTCTTCAACCTGTTTTTTGAAAACTCCACGCGCACCCGCACCACCTTCGAGATTGCCGCCAAGCGCCTGAGCGCCGACGTGATCAACCTCGACATCGCCAAGTCGTCCGCCGCCAAGGGGGAGTCGCTGCTTGACACCATTGCCAACCTGAGCGCCATGGCCGCCGACATTTTTGTCGTGCGCCACAGCGAGTCGGGCGCGCCCTACCTGATCGCACAGCATGTGGCGCCGCATGTGCATGTGGTCAACGCCGGTGACGGCCGCCATGCCCACCCCACCCAGGGCCTGCTCGACATGTACACCATTCGCCACTACAAGGGCGACTTTGCCAACCTGACCGTGGCCATTGTGGGCGACGTGCTGCACTCGCGCGTGGCGCGCTCGGACATCCATGCGCTCACCACGCTGGGCTGCGCCGAAGTGCGCGTGGTCGGCCCCAAGACCCTGGTGCCGTCCGACATGGCGCAGATGGGTGTGCGCGTCTGCCACACCCTCGAAGAAGGCATCAAAGACGCCGACGTGGTGATCATGCTGCGCCTGCAAAACGAGCGCATGAGCGGCGCGCTGCTGCCGTCGAGCCAGGAGTTTTTCAAGAGCTTTGGCTTGACGCCGACCAAGCTGCAACTGGCCAAGAGTGACGCCATCGTGATGCACCCGGGCCCGATCAACCGCGGCGTCGAAATCGACTCGGCGGTGGTGGATGGTCGCCAGAGTGTGATCCTGCCGCAGGTGACCTTTGGCATTGCGGTGCGCATGGCGGTGATGAGCATTGTGGCCGGCAACGAAGCCTGAACCCTTTGAGAGAACAACAGATGAACAAGCAAACACGTGTGCTGATTCAGGGTGGCCGGGTCATCGACCCCGCCAGTGGTCTGGACGCGCAGGCCGACGTCGCCCTGGCCAATGGGGCTGTCCTCGCGATTCAAAACATTCCTGAAGATTTCCAGCCGGAGGTCACGATTCCGGCCAATGGCTGCCTGGTCTTGCCGGGCTTGGTGGACCTGGCGGTGCGCCTGCGCGAGCCGGGCAACGAGCACGCCCGCATGTTGGAGTCCGAAATGGCAGCAGCCATGGCCGGTGGCGTCACGAGCCTGGTCTGCCAGCCCGACACCGACCCGGTGCTCGACGAGCCCGGCTTGGTCGAGATGCTGCGCTTTCGCGCTGAAAAGCTGCAGCAGGCGCGGGTCTACCCGTTGGGCGCGCTGACGCGCAACCTCAAGGGCGAAACCCTGACCGAAATGGTGATGCTGACCGACGCCGGTTGTGTGGCCTTCAGCCAGGCCGAGGTGATGCTGGGCAACACCCAGGTGTTGCAGCGCGCTTTTCAGTACGCCAGCACCTTCGGCTACGCGGTGTGGTTGCGCCCGCAAGACTATGTTCTGGGTCAGGGCGTGGCGGCCAGCGGCCCGCTGGCCACGCGCATGGGTTTGAGCGGCGTGCCGGTGATGGCCGAGACCATTGCCCTGCACACCATTTTCGAGCTGATGCGCGCCACCGGGGCGCGTGTGCATCTGTGCCGCATCAGCAGCGCCGCCGGCGTGGCGCTGGTGCGTCAGGCCAAGGCCGATGGCCTGAAAGTGAGCTGCGATGTCAGCATCAACTCCCTTCATCTGACCGACGCCGACATCGGCTACTTCGACAGCCGCGCTCGCCTGAACCCGCCCTTGCGCCAGCAGCGCGACCGCGACGCGCTGCGCGCCGGTTTGCTCGATGGCAGCATCGACGCGCTGGTGTCGGACCACACACCGGTGGACGAAGATGCCAAGACCCTGCCGTTTGCCGAAAGCGAGCCCGGCGCTACCGGGCTGGAACTGCTGCTGAGCCTGGCCTTCAAGTGGCACCAGGACAGTGGTGTGCCCATGCTGCGGGCGCTGCAGGTGGTCACGGATGGCCCGGCCAAGGTGCTGGGCGCGGCGCTCGGCACCCGGCTGGGGCGCACCGGACGCTTGCAGGTGGGCGGTCTGGCCGATGTCTGTGTGTTCGACCCGCAGGCCTCCTGGACGGTGCAGGCCGACACCCTGGTCAGCCAGGGCAAACACACGCCGTTCTCAGGTTACGAGTTGCCCGGGCGTGTGCGTTGCACGCTGGTGGGTGGGCGCGTGGCGTACCAGGCCGGGTGAGTTAGCCTAATCTGGTGCCGATTGTGTGTGGCTTTTGTCGGGAACCGCGAGCTTAACGGCGCGGGAAAAACTCAACGGCAGTTTTGGGTTTTTACCGACGAGATCGCGGGCTGATTCTCTGCGCACAGTTCGTAGAGCTGTTGCGCTGCTGGCGTGAGCATTGAAGAGCGCCGCTTGATCAGGCCCATCTTGCGTTTAACGACTGGGTCGACCAGCGGCACGCTAACCAATATGGGGTGATCCGCGGATGGCATGGCCATGGCGGGTACAACCGCAACGCCCAACCCGGCCTCGGCAAGGCCGATCATCGTTGTGCCATGCTGGGTTTCGTGTGTGTTGCCCGCAACCGTGCTGTTGCACCAAATTCATACATGACTGCACCAACTCAACCCAAAGAAAAATCTGGCTTGGCTTCAACTCAAAGTCTTTGGTTCCGCATCTCAATTTGGAACATGTTGATCGCTGGGTCGATATTTTTCCCGGGCATGGTTCTTGCTGCTGTGTTTCTATTCCAATTACGTCGCGCCAACCCAGGAAAACGCCGAATGCCAACAACACACAAGTCAATCGCCTTCCATATGATTTCTGGGGGACCTAAACCGGTAGCACCGTTCAGCCACGCCACCGAGAGTGATGGTCTGGTCTTTGTCACAGGGCAAATGCCAGACACCCCCAACACGCCCGGCCAATTGCCCGAAGGCATCGAAGCCCAAACGATCAACGTAATGAAAAACCTTCGTTTGGTGCTGGGCGGATTGGGCTTGGGCTTTGAGCACGTTTTGGTCGTCCGTGCCTATTTAACGCAGTTCCAGGCGGACTATGCAGGTTTTAACACCACATATCAGAATTTTTTTGCCCCGGGGAGACTGCCGGCGCGGACCTGTGTTGGTGTGACCGGTCTGGCGTACGACGCACTTGTGGAAGTTGATCTCATCGCGCGTCGTCCAGCTTGAGGCAATTTTTGTTTTTACCCTTCTTTCAACTTTGTAACTTTAGGAAAATCAAAATGTTCAATCAGCAGTTTCGTACCCGTGCCGCCACCGCAGTCGCCGCGCTCGTCATGTTGTTCAATACCGGTGCCGCTTTGGCCGCCACCCTGGAGGAAATCCAGGCCAAAGGCCTCATGATTGTTGCCACCGAAGACGACTACAAACCTTTCGAATTCGTTGTCGATGGCAAACCGATGGGCCTGGACCACGAACTGCTGGCGCTGTACCAAAAGCAGGCCAGCCACAAAGTCGAGCAGCAAATCATCCCCTGGTCGGGCTTGCTGCCTGGCGTGACGACGGGTAAGTACGACGTCGCGTTGACTGCCGTCGTTGTCACCGCCGAGAGAGCCAAAAGTCTGGACTTCACCATGCCGATTGCTGAAAACACGCAGTATTACGTGGCGCGGGCTGACGATGCCTCGATCAAGTCAGTTTCTGACTTGAATGGGAAAACTGTGGGAGTACAGGCGGGCGGCGGTTCATTTACGGCACTGACCAACTTGCGTAAGCTGCTTGCCGCCAGCGGGGGCAGTTTGGGGCGCGTTGTTCAGTACAGGTCGTTTCCTGAGGCGTACCAGGACCTCGCTAACGGACGTACCGATTACGTCGTGAATGGCGTGGTCAATCTGACCAGTCTCGTTAAGGATCAGCCGCAGCGCTTCAAGCTTGGTACCGCCGTTGGTGTGCCGACCTACGCCGCCTGGGCGGTAGCCAAGGGCAATGCCAGTCTGCTGGCTCACCTTAACGGCTTCATGGCAAAGGTTCGCGCTGATGGTTCCCTTTATGCGCTGCAGCAAAAGTGGATTGGACGGACCTTCAAAGACATGCCAACCGTGGCTCCTCTCGGAGAATAAGGTCCCGGGCCACGCCCTGTCACTGATGGACAAGAACCGCGCATGACTGCCGCCGCTTACCTTACTTTGCTGTATGGCGCCGGCACGACCATGGCACTTTCTCTGGCCGCCATTGCAGTGGGATTGCCACTTGGGCTGTTGATGGCGCTGGCACGCTGGCGTCGGTTGCCGGTTGCTAACGAACTGGTCAAAGCCTATGTCAGCGTCATGCGTCCCACGCCGATGATTACGCTTTGTCTGTTTGTTTTCTTCGTCCTGCCGGCAGCGGGGTTGGACCTGTCACCGATGTTTGCCGCATTGCTTGCCTTGGCGCTGAGTACCGCCGCGTTCAACTGCGAAATCTGGCGTGCCGGCATGGCATCGATCGCAAGTGACCAGTTGGAAGCGGGCGCGGCGTTTGGGATGTCGGATTGGCAGGCTTTTCGTCGAATCGTGTTGCCACAGCTCTGGCGCGCCAGCCTTGGGCCGCTGGTCAGCGAAATGACATTGCTGATCAAGGTGACGCCAGCCGTCTCTGTGATTGGCATCGTGGACATCACCCGAGCTGCAAGCCGGATTGGCGCCCAGACCTACGAGCCCTTACCCGCCTTTATTGCGGCGACCGTGATCTACACGCTGATCATTGCCATCGTGGTGCAAGTCCAGAGGCTACTGGAACGGCGTATTGCCCAGCGCTACGGATACGCCGCCTCATGAACGGCCTGGCGATCGTCTGGGAGGCAAGGGACCTCTTTATCTCGGGCACCTTAACAACGCTGGCTTTGATCGGGGTTTGCCTTGCGCTGAGCGTTCCCATGGCCATGCTGGCGCATATGGTTTTTGCCGAAGGCCCGGCGCCACTCGCAAACTTTGGCCGACTGACGGCGGACAGCCTGCGCTGCGTGCCGTTTCTGCTTTTTGCCTACCTTGTGTATTACGGCCTGCCGGAGCTTGGCCTGCGGCTGGGCCCATTTGCGGCAGGCCTCTTCACCTTGGTGGTTTACAACACGGCCTACTTTTTTGAAATCTTTCGAACGCAGGCTCAAACCATTCCACCCGAAACGCGGGTGGCGGCACAGGCCTTCGGTTTCTCGCGCCGCAAGCTTTACCAGCGCATCGTGTTTCCACAGTTGTTCAGCGCCGCCGCACCCATGCTGGGAAATCAGGCCATCATGGTGATGAAGGACAGCGCTTTGCTGATGATCATCACGGTAGAAGACATTACTTTCGCGGCCAACTTCGTCAGCGCGAATCAATTTTCGCCGTTCGCGCCCTTTGTTTTGGCCATGGCGCTTTACTGGTTCTTTTCGCTGTCAATCGACTTTGTCGTCAGCCGGTTGAATAAAAACTTCACAAAGTAAATTTCATGAAAATTGAAACCAGGGAACCAGCGTCAATTTCGGTGCGCGGTCTGTGCAAGGACTATGACGGAATCGAAATTTTGCGTGATATTGAATTTGACGTTTCACCCGGCACCACCACGTGTGTGCTCGGCCCGAGCGGGTCTGGCAAGTCCACCTTGTTGCGCTGCATGAATTGGCTTGAAACGCCAAGCAAAGGCTCGATCAAGATCGGTGGCGAGTGGATGGGCCGAACCGGCGAAGGCGCAGCGGCTCGGCCCATGTCGCGGCGAGAGTTGGCCGCTGCCCGGGGCCGAATCGGCACCGTATTTCAAAACTTCGCGCTTTGGCCGCACCTGACGGTGCTTGAGAATGTCATGGAAGCGCCAGTTCATGTGCACAAGCGTCCATCCGCCGAAGTGCGCAAGGAAGCGCTGGCACTGCTTGAGCAGGTAGGCTTGGGGGCGAAGGTTAATGAGTACCCGCACCGCCTCTCAGGCGGGCAGAAGCAGCGCGTGGCAATCAGTCGTGCGCTGGCGATCAAGCCGCAAGTGTTGCTGTTCGATGAACCTACCAGCGCGCTTGACCCGGAAATGGTCGGAGAAGTGCTGGAAGTCATGCGAAATCTTGCCGCCGAAGGACTCACCATGATGGTGGTCACCCACGAAATGGATTTTGCGCGCGATGTTGCCGACCATGTGATCTTTTTGGACGACGGCAAACTTGTCGAAATGGGCACACCCGCCGACTTTTTCAATTGCCCGCAAACCGAGCGTGCGCGAAAGTTTCTCACCCGCTATTCGGGATAGGTGCACGCTGTCAGTAGGTGCTTGCAAGCCAAGCGCACCAAATACACGCAGGGCTGCACCATTTCATCCCATCGCAAATTCAGCCAGGTACAGCGTGACGCCTGCCGCCGGAAATTCTTAAACATTTCCTTAAAAATAGATGGCATGTGTCTTGCTTATTCTTGAGGGCAAGAATGGTGATTTGTGCATTGAGGCACGAATGCTTTAGCGTAGGGGCACTAGGGTTCCGGTTGGCGAATGTTGCGTTCGCACGATGTCTGGTCCGAGAGTGCTCCGGCCTCGCAAGAGGCTCCACGGAGGGATAAAAGCCCGGGAGAACGATGTACAGATCGTCTCTTCCTGCGCCTTTTTTTCACTCCAGGAGCTTTGTCATGCGTTCACCAAGTTTTTCCATCCCTGCCGCCGGCACATCGTCTTTGTTGAGCCGCCTGTTCAAACCCGCCCTGGGTTTGGCTGTGTCCCTGGCCGCTGCGTCAAGTTTTGCGGCCGGCCCCACCACCATGAAACTGGGCACCGTGGTCTGGATCGGCTACGGTCCCTTCTATGTGGCTGAAGCGCTTGACCTGTACAAAAAATACAACCTGAAAGTTTCCTTGCAGGTCTTCAATGACCCGGCGCTGATCCCCTCAGCCATCGCCTCGGGCGCTGTCGATGGCGGCCATTTGACTTATGACCAGGTGGTGGGGCAGGTGGCTTCCGGCAACGCGCAAAAGGTGGTCATGCCCATCGACTACTCCAACGGCGGCGACGCCATCGTGGCCGATGCCAGCATCAAGACCGTGAAAGATTTCAAGGGTAAAAAAGTGGGTTTCAATCCGCTGTCGCCGTCTGACTTCCTGTTGTCGTACGCACTCAAAACCAATGGCATGACCGACAAAGACATTGTTCCCGTGAGCATGACGCCTGAGGCTGTGCCGGCTGCCATGGCCTCCGGCCAGTTGCCGATTGGCGTGACCTATGAGCCCAGCCTGTCGCAGATTCTGGGCCAGGGCGGCGGCAACAAATTCAAGGTGGTGTTTTCGTCCAAAAACGCGCCGGGTCTGATCGCCGACGTGATGGTGTTCGACGACAAGGTCATCAAGGCCAAACCCACCGAGATCACCGGCATCATCAAGGCCTACCTGGATGGCGTGGCCTACATGAAAGCCAAACCCGATGAATCGGCCAAGATCATTGGCAAGTTCATGGGTGTTTCAGCCAAGGAAGTCAAGGAACAGCTCTCGGGTGTGTACAACATTCCCTTGGCCGAGATGCCCAAGGCCTTCATGAAGGCCAAGGAAACCACCTCGTACTACGCCAGCGGCGAGATCATTGGCGAGCTGCTCAAGGCCAAGGGTCAGATCAAGGCCATCCCGGCGGCAGAGGCTACCTTTGACGCGCAATTTGTCACCGCATTGACCAAGAAATAAGCTGCGCTTGGACTTGATGCAGAACCGATGGTCGGGTCCCGTCGCGTTCTGCCGCCCTTGTTTTTTGCTAAAGAGGTGTTTGATGGCGCAAATTTTTCGTTACCCCGATGGCGTGTGGCCCAACGTGGCGGCACTGGCATTCACTTTATTGGGCTATGGGGCCGGCGTGGCCCTGCTGGGGTCTGGGTCCTGGGTGTTCAACGTGCTGGGCCTGGCGCTGGTGGCCCAAACCCTGGTCTGGTCGGCCTATTTCATTCATGAATTCGCCCACAACGCCATTTTCAAAACCGCAGGGGCCAACGAGCGCTGGGGTATTTTGATGAGCTGGGTC
>JBASJO010000643.1:0-3121 GCA_049655365.1 Rhodoferax sp.
GTGCTGGCCTGGGGTGGCGCCTTGGCGGTCAAGTTGCGCCCCAACGCGCGCCACACCTACGGCTGGAGGCGCGCCACCATCCTGGCGGCCTTTGCCAATGCCTTGCTGCTGCTGGTCGCCATGGGCGGCCTGGCCTGGGAAGCCATCGGGCGGCTCATGTCGGGAGACGTCTCGCTGCAGGAACAGGGCGTGACCATCATGGTGGTGGCAGGCATCGGTATCGTCATCAACACCGCAACCGCCTTGCTGTTCATGCGTGGCGGTGACGACCTCAACATCCGGGGCGCTTTTTTGCACATGACGGCTGACGCACTGGTGTCAGCCGGTGTGGTGGTGGCGGGCGCCCTGACACTGTGGATGGGCTGGGTCTGGCTCGACCCGGTGGTCAGCCTGCTGATTGCCGCCGTGATTTTGTGGGGCACCTGGGGCTTGTTCAAACAATCGCTGCACATGCTCTTTGACGGCGTACCTGATAGTGTGGACCCGGATGCCGTGCGCAAGCTGCTGCAAGGCCTGCCCGGCGTGGCTGAAGTACACGACCTGCATGTATGGGCCATGGGCACCAGCCAGATTGCGCTCACCGCGCATCTGGTCACCGACACCACCGACACCGCTGCGTTATTGTGCGAAGCGGAGGAGGAGTTGCATGAGCACTTTGAAATCCGCCATGTCACGCTGCAGCTCGAGACCCCGGCTTATGGGCAAATTTGCGGTTTGCGGCCCGGCATGGGTTGCCAAAGAGAATAGTTGAGAAGTCACTACCGTAAACCATCAGCCTGAAACGGTGCTGCTGCGCTGAAAAAGCAAAACAGATGACTATTTGCCAGACACAAGCGCCGCATGCCACTGCGCCACGTCTTCTATGGCCTGTGCCAGTGGCATGTTGGCTTCGACACGATCCATGATCAGACGCTGCAGAATGGCGCCCAGCATGACCACGTTGTCTGCCATGTGCGGTTTGAGTTCGGTCAGAAACTCGCAAGTGGGCGGATCGAACGCATAAGCCGATAAAAAGTCGTCAAACTTCTTGTCGGTTGCCAGCGCGTAGCACATGTCATAGACCAGATTGAAGCTGCGCGTCTGTTGTGCCTCATCCATGTGCCCAAGGTTGGCGCGCAGCTCTTCGCCCAGATCACGGCGAAAGTCCTGCAAGCCATATTCGCAACGCGCCTTGACCACATCCTCGGGTGTGAATTCCCATTGCATGACTGCTGTCTCCTTGAATGAAATTGAACGGCGTGCTTGTCAGTCAACGCCAAAGATGGCATCAAATGCGGCTTCGTCATCGCTGCAAATCGGGCAGGTTTTCCGCGGCGTCGGTGACACAAAATGGCGGTCACAACGCGCACAACGTTGCATGGCCTGCTTGATCAGCGTGATGACTGCCTGACCAGGTCGCGCATCAAACGAAGCCTGGGAATCCAGCACGCGTGGCTGGCACACTTCCAGGCAGGCCTCACAGGCCACACAGCGGTCGGTTTGAAATGTCAGCGCCCAATCGTTGGGGTTTTGCTCAATCCCGATGGCCCCGGTCGGGCACACCCGAAAACACGCTTCGCACAAGGTACAGCCCGCTTGCAGGCTGAGTTGCATCAACGGCAAGCTTTCATGCCACGGGACGGTGAAGGGACGATCCGCTTTTTGCTTGCACACAATTTGCAGCAGTTCACGCGGCTCCGACACCATGTAAGCCCCGGCACGAATGGCACTGGTCGACACTTGAGGTGGTTGGCTGATTTTGGCCTGCTCCGGACCCGTTGCCATATGGCGTCTGAACAAGCGACCGAACAGGTTTCGCCTGGCGGCCGAGCTGGCACTTTTGGACTGACCGCCTTGCCTGGCAGCCAAGCTGCGCACGTCATCCATCAAGACGGGCATGACCCACGCTTGCTCGGTCGCCGCCTCATCAACACATGGCTTTGCAGCGGCAGCCAGCACTTCGACAGCCTCCAGATGAAGCCGGAGCTGCTCTGCGCCCGTTTTGCCGTGCACACACTGCTGGCAGTGCCCGCTGCCACGCAGGCTGACCGGGATCCGGCGTTTCGCCATGTAGGCCAGCCAGCTTGCATCCACTGACCCCAGACACGGCACCTCGGCGTCGCCACGACATCCGGAAGGCGCACAGGCCAGGCTGAACGCAGGTTGTTTGATGGCTTCGCGCAGGATGTCGATGGGCTTGAAATCGGCACTGCTCCAGGCCTGGGTGTGACAGGCGCTGATGCACAAACCACAGTTTTTGCACTTGTCCGCGACCAGGGCAGCCCCCTCGTCCGACAAGGTGATGGCCTCATGCGGGCAGGCGTCTGAACAGCGTTTGCATTCGCTGTAACGATAGCGGTAGCGGGTACAGTGGCTGGCGCGAAAGTCAGGCATCACACAGAAGGGCTAAGGCTTGGCCTTGGTGCTGCCGCTCAACAACTGCAATGGCGTGCCAGTTTCGCAGGTGTTGTGCGGAATCACAAAACTGACCCCAGCAGGCGGTGCACCGCTGCTTGAAGCGGCGACTTTGTCCAGGGCTTTACGGACAAACTCCCAAGCCGTCACGCCACCGCGCACAGCGTAAATATTTTTGTCAGGGTGCTGCTTGGCCAATGCTTGCGCTACTTTCAAGGCTGCCGGATTGTCATCACCCACGACCACCACGGACGCCGTGGGCACGATGCGCAAACCGGGTCGGTATTTGAGCGCATCTGCCAAGGTGTGTTTGGCCTGGCTGGCATCACTGCGCGCATCAATCACACAGCAAGGGGGCTGCTTTTTAAGCGTCTCCATCAGATCGACTTCATCACGCAGAGAAGCCTCTGCATACGACGACGCGCTGGCAGAAGCCAACAGCGCCAACAGCAAGCAGCGGAAATAAAATTTCAAATGATTCATGACATTTTCAAGCCGTCAAAACCGCGCCGCCGGTAGCCGCCTCGCGAGGCACCAGCGCATGACGGCGATGGTACAACGCCGCAGGCAAGGCCAACTGTCTGACCTGACCATAAGCAACCCAGTCGGCGATCGGCGGCTGGGGGTCGTTGAGCGGCGCCACCCAAAGCTTGCTCCCCAACGACTCGACCAGTCCGGCACACAGGTTCAAATCAGCGTCTTCAGAAATGTCGGCACGCAGTAGCAC
>JBASJO010000644.1:0-1944 GCA_049655365.1 Rhodoferax sp.
GGCAGGGGGTGATTCGACGCAGGCTCTCCTTCCGGTGGGTGCCAGGACTGAATGCGACGGCTGGCGTCGTGCTCATCGCCTTCGCCCTGGTGGTGTACCCGGTCTGGTCGGCCTACGCCGGTCATCCCTATCCGGCGACTCCGACCTTCGGCCTGCCGTGCCCGACAACCATCTTCACCATTGGCCTGTTGTGCTTCGCAGTGCCACCCATGTCACGCAGCCCGTTGATCGTTCCTTTGCTGTGGTGCCTTGTCGGCGCCCAGGCCGCGTTTCTCCTGGGTGTGCAGCCTGACCTTGGCCTCATTGCCGCCGCCTTGGTGGGCATGGGCCTTCTAGCTACAGCCAGTCAAAGGCACCGGGTACTGAAACCATGATCACACGCAGACAATTCGCTGCTTCCACGCCCTGGCTGGTGGCTAGCCCGCTGGTGCTTTCCAGTTGCTCCGAGGAGGCAGCAGCAGACGACTACGAAGCGGTTGCTCAGCGTACCTGGCAGCCGGGTGGTGTGACGAGTCTCAGTGGAGCGACGCTTGGTAGGGAGCTGGTTCGCTGTACCACCTTGGCCCCATCCAGCCACAACACGCAGTGCTGGAAGTTTGCGCTCGACGCCAACGGCAGGTCGATCAGCATCCTGCCCGACCTGGCGCGCCGCTGCCCTGCGGTGGACCCGGAAGACCATCACGTTTTTGTCTCGCTGGGCTGTGCCGCCGAGAACCTGGTCCAGGCGGCGCTCGCCCACGGCCTCAGGGGCGAAGCGCAGTTCGACGCAGCCGAAAATGCCGTGCGCGTGATTCTCGAGCCCACCCGAGCGCAGACCACGCCCTTGTTCAAGGCCATCCCGCTGCGCCAATGCACACGCGGTGACTACGACGGCAAGGCCTTGTCCGGCGAAGAACTGGCGCTGCTGCAGCGCGCCGGCAGTTCTGAGGCCGTGCGCCTGCTGCTGCTGACGGAGCGCCCGGCCATGGAGCAGACGCTGGACTACGTGATTCAAGGCAATACGGCGCAGTTGGCCGACGCCGCCTTCGTCAAGGAGCTTAAAGACTGGATCCGCTTCAATGGCGCTGACGCCGTTCGCCTGCGCGACGGGCTCTACAGCGTGTCTTCCGGCAACCCGAACATCCCGTCATGGATTGGCGACCTGGCCTTTCGCTGGCTGCTGACCGCCAAAGGCGAGAACGACAAATACGCGCGGCAGGTGCGCAGTTCCGCCGGTATCGCGGTCTTTGTCGGCCAGACCGCCGACAAGGCGCACTGGGCCGAAGTGGGGCGCTGCTACGAGCGCTTCGCGCTGCAGGCCACCGCTTTGGGCATCCGCAATGCCTTCCTGAACCAGCCGGTCGAAGTGGCGGCGTTGCGACCATCCTTCGCTGCCGCACTGGGCTTGCGTGGCCAACGGCCCGACCTCGTGGTGCGATTCGGTCGCGGCCCGGCCATGCCGCGCTCGTTGCGGCGGCCGGTCGAGGCCGTGCTGGTGTGAGCGACATATTCACACCAAAGGCACTGCAACGACCATGATGCTGTGGCTGGGGATTGCTCTGGGCGGGCTCGTCGCTCTTGCGATGGGATTGCGCGCAGTCGGCGCGTCCCGATGGGCCCGGATGATCCGAGCGCACACCACCCTGCTCGAATCGGACAGCGTCGACGCCCGGGGCCGGCTGCCGGCACCCACGCGCTTCGATCCGCGGGAACTCGAGGGCCTGCCCGCGCCGGTGCAGCGCTATTTCCGCGCGGTGCTGACCGACGGACAACCGATCATCGCGGCGGCTACCCGCTATAGTTATCCACAGTTGGCATTCAAACTGCCAACTTTAGCCCCTGGTCAAAATTCAATCGGCACGGGTGGTCAATATTGAATCGGCGCCGACACCTTTGATTTATCGGGGGGATTACCTACCTCGACAGCGAAAATTTTTCTGCCTCCCCTAAGCTGCCACCCGTGAG
>JBASJO010000645.1:0-3138 GCA_049655365.1 Rhodoferax sp.
CTGGCCAGCACCAACACGAGGCAGAAGATCAAAAAAGCCCAGTTGGCAATGGAGCCGCCCAAAAAGGTCCAGTCAATGGCTGAACAGTCGCCACTGCCCTTGAAAATCATGGGGATGGCGCGGTTCAGTGGAAAGTTTTCGATCATGCCGTAAAAATCACGGCCACAGGTGGTCACCTCGGGCGGATACCACTGCAGCCAGCTTTGCCGGGCTGCCACAAAGGCGCCAAAGCCCGCCGCCAGCAACAGCGCAAAGGAGCCCCAAAAATGGACGCGCCGGCGGCCGCTGGCACTGAGCAAACCGGCAATGATGGCCACTGAAAAAAGCGCATAGCGCTGCACGATGCACATCGGGCAGGGTTCCAGCCCCTGGCTGTGCTGCAAGTACAAGCCAAACGCCAACATGGCGACGCAGGTCGCGCTTAAAAATGCAAAAACGCGCCGAGGCGCGTTGTCGAGGACCACCAGAAATGCGTTCGCCATGGACTCAGCACACCTTACTTGGACGCTTCATCGAGCGCTTTGCAAGACGGTGAACACACCGCCTGGGATTTGCCCAAAATCTTCTTGGACACCATCTGGGATCGGGCGCGGTGCTTGCCGCACAGGAAACACGACATGGTCGCGGCGCCAAATGAGGTCGCGGCTGTGAAAGGCGAACCTGACACTTTGGATTTATAGCGCAGGCCATCGGCCACGATTTTGGTTTTGGTATCTGCTTTTGACATATGGCGGATTTTAACGCAGGAGCGCGCTGGGCGAAAAACCTTGCTACAGTTGCACGCTTTGAATCCCTATTGAAAGATTGTTATGGCGCGCACTGTGAATTGCATCAAACTCGGAACGGAAGCTGAAGGGCTCGACTTTCCACCCTACCCCGGTGAGCTGGGCAAGCGCATTTGGCAAAGCGTCAGCAAGCAGGCCTGGGCCGACTGGCTCAAGCACCAGACCATGCTGGTCAATGAAAACCGCCTGAACCTGGCCGACGCACGCGCGCGCCAGTACCTGGCACGGCAAATGGAAAACCACTTTTTTGGTGGTGGCGCCGATGCCGCACAGGGCTATGTGCCGCCCAAGGAATAACCCTAGCCGATGCCGGTGAACCCGGAAAAAGAACAGCCAACAAAATCAGGCAAAGACTCTGCAAAAGCGTGGCAAGGTGTGACGTTCTGGCGCATGCTTGACACGCAATTTGAACAGGGCAGACGCTTTTTCGAAACTTGGCAAGCCTGGCGCGCCGACCCACAGCGCCCTCGCCTGCTGCACTATGTGGCGTTCACCACGGCGCCGCCCGCCACCTTGGAGCTATCAGGCATCCTGGGCAGTCAGCCGGCGCTGGCGTCCCTGGTGCAAGAACTGGCCAGCCAATGGTTGGGGCTTCTGCCAGGCTTTCACCGATTTTTGCTGAACCAAGGCCAGGTCGTGCTGACGCTGTGCGTTGGCGACACGTTGCATCTGCTGCGCCAGCAGAAGTTTGAGGCCGATGCGGTGACGCTGAGTCTGGACAACACAGAGGCCGGTTCGCTTTGGACCGTCAAGGCGCTGGCGCGCTGCTGCCGGCGTGGCACCCGCCTGACGGTCCATGCGACAAATGGTCGGGCCTTATCGGATGCAGGCCGCCATTTATCGCAATGTGGCTTTGAACTGGAAACGCCAGAAGTGTCCGGCGCCAGCCCGACCGCAGCCAGGCTCAAAGCCAGCTTCAACCCGCGCTGGACTCTCAAAAACTCCCGGCAAACGGCGACGGAAGCGGCCTTGCCCATCGGTAGCTGCGCCGTCATCGGTGCCGGCTTGGCCGGGGCCAGTGTGGCGGTCGCGCTGGCACGGCGCGGCTGGCAGGTGACCGTGCTGGACCGGGCCGAGGCGCCGTCGGCAGGGGCTTCCGGTTTGCCGGTCGGCCTGGTCGTGCCCCATGTCTCGGCCGACGACTGCGCGCTGTCACAGCTGTCGCGCAGCGGCGTGCGCCTGATGCTGCAGCAGGCCCGCAGCCTGTTGACGGAAAGCCAGGACTGGGCACCGACCGGGGTGCTGGAGCGCGATATCGATGGCGGGCACCTCACCACGCAAGACATCTGGCACCCGCAAGGCGCCTGGATCAAACCCGCCCAGCTGGTGCGGGCCTGGCTTGCTCAACCCGGCATCAGCTTCAGGGGCGAGGCAGAGGTGGCCCAATTACGCCAGCGAGACGGTGCCTGGGAACTGCTGGATGCGCAGGGTCAGGTGCTGTGCCGTGCCGACCGGGTCGTGTTGGCCAACGCCGCGGGCGCTGCGACTTTATTGCAGCGCTTGCTGCAGGACGAGCCCCAGCGCGCCGTGGACTTGGCCAGGCTTCCCGCCATGCACGGCATGCGCGGCCTGTTGAGCTGGGCGCTGCACGACGACACCAGCAACACCGTGTTCCCGCCCTACCCTGTCAACGGCTCTGGCAGCATGGTGCCGCGCATCCCTTTAGAAGATGGAGCCGCCTGGTTCATGGGCTCCTCTTACCAACCCGACAGCCAGCCCGAGCGACCCGACCAAGACAATCACCACAGCAACTGGCAGCATTTACAGGTGCTGCTGCCCGCGTTGGCGGATGCCTTGCAGCAGCCCTTCGAATCTGGCGACCTCAAACAGTGGAAAAACACCCGCTGCGTCACCACCGACCGCCTGCCTGCGGTCGGCCCGCTGGAGACGTCGGAGCAACCCGGCTTATGGATTTGCGCCGGGCTGGGTTCGCGGGGCTTGAGCTTTTCGGTGTTGTGCGCCGAACTGCTGGCCGCGCGCTGGGGCGCTGAGCCCTGGCCGGTCGAGGCCAGTCTGGCGAAAGCCTTGAACGCCCTGCGCCACTCATTCCATTTCTAAATCACCCGTGTCGTTGTTGCTTCGCCTTGGCGTGCTACAGCACTGCCTGAGGCTTCGCGCCTAGACACAAATGATTTTGAACCGGAATAAAACCCTATGAACCGAGCGCCGCCTGGGCGGCCGCCAGCCGGGCAATCGGCACGCGGTAGGGTGAGCAACTCACGTAGTCCAGGCCCGCCCGGTGAAAGAACGCCACCGAAACCGGGTCACCACCATGCTCGCCGCACACACCCACTTCGAGATCCGGTCGCGCGCCGCGGCCCTTTTCGACCGCCATCTGAACCAGCAAGCCAAC
>JBASJO010000646.1:0-12436 GCA_049655365.1 Rhodoferax sp.
ACATCAAGGAACTCAGCGCCGTCATCAACGTCGACATCACGCCCGACCCCGAGGTCCATGTGCACCGCATTGGCCGCACCGGCCGCGCCGGCGAATCGGGCCTGGCGCTGAGCCTGGCCGCCCTGTACGAGATGGGGGCGGTGGGCAAGATCGAGCAATACCAAAAACAGCCGTCCACCTGGCACAAGCTCGACGAACTCACGCCCACCGGCAACGGCCCCTTGCTGCCACCCATGGTCACGCTGCAACTGCTGGGCGGCCGCAAGGAAAAAATCCGCCCCGGCGACGTACTGGGCGCCCTGACGGCCGACGCCGGTTTTAGCCGTGAACAAATCGGCAAGATCGTGGTAACCGAGTTCACCACCTTTGTCGCCGTTCAACGAGACATTGCCAAAGAAGCCATGCAAAAACTCAATGCAGGCAAGGTCAAGGGCAAAAGTGTCAGGGTGCGGGCGCTTTAGCCGCCAAGTGCGGGATAATCGCCGTTTTTATTCACTCACTGGAGTCCACCCATGGCCAAAGAATTCCGCACCGAAGCTGACCGCAAGGCAAGCCCCCGTCCTGTCGCCCCCAAGGGCGTGTGTTTTACCGCCCCGCACGGCCAGATGCGCAGCCTCGAGCGTGGCGTGGCCACCAACAACAAGAAGAACCCCGGCAAGCGCTGCAAAAAAGGCGGTTGATCGCTTGGTTCCATGCAAAAACGGCCCTTTCGGGCCGTTTTGCTTTTTCCTAATTGGTTGGGGTCAGAGCACGCCGCTGCGCGAGTGGTCTGACCCGCAAGACATCTACATATTTCTCCGGTATTGCCCGCCCACCTCGAACAGGGCATTGGTGATCTGGCCCAGCGAACACACGCGCACCGCGTCCATCAGCACCTCGAACACGTTCTGGTTGTCGATCACGGCCTGCTTCAGACGCGCCAGCATGGCGGGGGCTTCTTTGGCGTGACGCGCATGGAAGTCGGCAAGCCGCTTTAACTGGCTCTGCTTTTCTTCTTCCGTACTGCGCGCGAGTTCCAGCTTGTCATTGACCGGGTCGCCATGCGGGTTGCGGAAGGTGTTGACGCCAATGATGGGCAACTCGCCGGTGTGTTTGAGCATCTCGTAGTGCATGGATTCGTCCTGAATCTTGCCGCGCTGGTAGCCAGTCTCCATGGCACCGAGCACGCCGCCGCGCTCGGTGATGCGCTCGAATTCGAGCAGCACGGCTTCTTCGACCAGTTCGGTCAGTTCCTCGATGACAAAAGCGCCCTGTGAGGGGTTCTCGTTCTTGGCCAGGCCCCACTCGCGGTTGATGATGAGCTGGATCGCCATGGCGCGGCGCACGCTGTCTTCAGTTGGCGTGGTAATGGCTTCGTCGAATGCGTTGGTGTGCAGGCTGTTGCAGTTGTCGTAAATCGCAATCAAGGCCTGCAGCGTGGTGCGGATGTCGTTGAACTGGATCTCCTGCGCGTGCAGGCTGCGGCCACTGGTTTGAATGTGGTATTTGAGCTTCTGGCTGCGTTCGTTGGCGCCGTATTTGTCCTTCATGGCCACGGCCCAGATGCGCCGCGCGACCCGGCCCATCACGGTGTATTCGGGATCCATGCCGTTGGAAAAGAAAAAGCTCAGGTTGGGCGCGAAGTCGTCGATGTGCATGCCGCGCGCCAGGTAGGCTTCGACGAAGGTGAAGCCATTGCTCAGCGTGAAGGCCAGCTGGCTGATCGGGTTGGCGCCGGCCTCGGCAATGTGGTAGCCGGAAATGGACACGCTGTAGAAATTGCGCACGTTGTGGTGCACAAAGTAGCTGGCAATGTCGCCCATCACCTTGAGACTGAATTCGGTGCTGAAGATGCAGGTGTTCTGGCCCTGGTCTTCTTTCAGGATATCGGCCTGCACCGTGCCGCGCACGTTGGCCAGCACCCATTCGCGGATTTTGGCGGCTTCGGTGTCGGTCGGTTCGCGGCCGTTGTCTGCGGCAAACTTTTCCAGGTTCTGGTCGATGGCGGCATTCATGAACATGGCCAAAATGCTGGGCGCCGGGCCATTGATGGTCATGGACACACTGGTGTTGGGCGAGCACAAATCAAAGCCGCCGTAGAGCACTTTCAGGTCGTCGATGGTGGCAATGGATACACCCGAATTGCCGACCTTGCCGTAGATGTCCGGGCGCGGGTCGGGGTCGTTGCCGTAGAGCGTGACCGAGTCAAACGCGGTACTCAGGCGTTTGGCCGCCATGCCGGAGCTGAGCAGCTTGAAGCGCTTGTTGGTGCGAAACGGGTCGCCTTCGCCGGCGAACATGCGGGTCGGGTCTTCGCCCTCGCGCTTGAAGGCGAAGGTGCCGGCGGTGTAGGGGTAACTGCCGGGCACGTTGTCGAGCATCAGCCACTTGAGGATTTCACCGTGGTCCTCGTACTGCGGCAGGCAGACCTTGCGGATGGTGGTGCCGCTCAGGCTTTTGCTGGTGAGCGCGGTGCGCAGTTCCTTGTCGCGGATCTTGACCACGTATTCGTCACCGGCGTAGGCCGCTTGCATGGCCGGCCACTGCGCCAGCAACTTGGCGGCGGCAGGGTCTTGCCTTTCACTTCGGGTTTGGGCCAATGCCAGCACCGTGCCATACGCGCCGGGCTTGGCGCTGCCGTCCTTGCCCGGGTCGTGTTCCAGCAACATCTGCGCCGTGGCATTGAGTTGCTGGATTTCCCGGGCCAACCGGGCCTGGGCCCGGGCCCGCGCCTTGTAGCCGCGCACGGTGTCGCTGATCTCGGCCAGGTAGCGGGTGCGCGCGGCGGGCAGCACCGGGCTTTGGTTGGTGCTGTGGCGCACGGCCACCTTGGGCAGGCTGCCCTCGGTCACCGGCAGGCCCAGCTCGGCCAGGCGCACTTTGAGGGCCTGGTAAAGCGCGGTCACACCGTCGTCATTGAAACGTGCGGCCATGGTGCCGAACACCGGCATCTGCTCCATCGGCGTGGACCAGGCTTCCTTGTTGCGTTGCACCTGTTTGGACACATCACGCAGCGCATCACTGGCGCCTTTGCGGTCGAACTTGTTAATGACGACAAACTCGGCAAAGTCGAGCATGTCGATTTTTTCCAGCTGGCTGGCGGCGCCGAATTCGGGCGTCATGACGTACATGGGCACGTCCACATGCGACACGATGGCCGCGTCGCCCTGGCCTATGCCCGAGGTCTCAACGACCACCAGATCGAAGCCGGCCACCTTGCAGGCGGCAATCACGTCGGGCAGCGCGGCGCTGATCTCGGAGCCGAAGTCGCGCGTGGCCAGACTGCGCATGAAGACGCGCTGGCCCTGACGCCACGGGTTGATCGCGTTCATGCGGATGCGGTCGCCCAGCAGGGCACCCCCGCTCTTGCGACGGCTGGGGTCGATGCTGATCACGGCCACGCGCAGCGCATCATTCTGATCGAGGCGCAAACGGCGGATCAATTCGTCGGTGAGGCTGGACTTGCCGGCACCGCCGGTGCCGGTAATGCCCAGCACCGGGATTTTTTTGGTGGCAGCGAGTGCCTGGATGTCCTGGGTCAGCGTCTGAAATTTCTTGGAAAGTGCGGCCTTGGTCTGGCCTGCGGCAGCCTCGTTCTCCAGACCCGTAATGAGCTGCGCCAGCGCACGCCAGCTCATTTCAGTGTGGCCCTGAATGGCCTCGATGGTTTTGGGCGCGTATTGCGTCAGGTCCTGGTCGCAGCGCTTGACCATGTCACCAATCATGCCGGCCAGACCCATGCGCTGGCCGTCTTCGGGACTGTAGATGCGGGCCACGCCGTAGTCCATCAGTTCCTTGATTTCGCTGGGCACAATCACGCCGCCGCCGCCGCCGAACACCTGGATGTGCGCGCCGCCGCGGCTTTTGAGCAGATCGACCATGTACTTGAAATACTCCACATGGCCGCCCTGATAGGAGCTCATGGCAATGCCCTGCGCGTCTTCCTGCAGCGCGGCCGTCACCACCTCGTCCACGCTGCGGTTGTGCCCCAGGTGGATGACCTCGGCACCCATGCTTTGCAGAATGCGGCGCATGATGTTGATGGCGGCGTCGTGACCATCAAACAGACTGGCGGCTGTGACAAAGCGCACCTTGTTGACAGGTCGGTAATTGGCCAGGGCCTTGAAGTCGGCGGACAGGTCGGTCATGGGTTGCATCTCCAGGTGACTGTTTGTAAATTTCAGAACCAGCGATCAGACTAGCAAACGCTGACTTGACGTTGACGTAAACGTCAATCTTAGCGGGTTTTCAAAAAACAAAAAGGGCACCTGCGTGCCCTGAGTCGTTTGTCCAACGCGCCTGCTTGTCATCCACCGCGGCAAAGCGAGCATACCTTCGAGATCGTTGGGTGGCAGTGGTGCGAACACTGGCGCGGCCCCAAATAAGCTACGGCGCGCTGACAAGTTGAGCAGCACATGACACACGTAGCATCTGAAAGTGGCCGTTTGTGAAGCAAAAAAATCGCGGTGTACCTGCCGAGTTTTCCGATGTAGTTCGAGCCTGCGTCAGGCAAGCCAGCTAGGCTCGTGACGCCAGAAGCCAAATTTCACTCAATTTCATCGTCTTTGCTCGATGAAAAGTAGTCATACGCGGCCAAGCCCAAGCCGCCCAACAAGATCAGCGTAATGTCAAGTTGCGGCAACTTCAAAATATAGGGAACCAAAAAGGCCGCCATGAGGACGAGCCCGATCAGGCCGGTGTAACGCTCAAAAGATTTCATGCAACATTCCTTTTGACAAATTCAGACACGAGCCAGCGCGAAGAGCGCAGCAATCGGGCGTCGTTTTGGTAAGTGCCGACAGCCTGTACCCCCAAGGGTAATCCATTGGACAGGTTCATCAGCGGCAAATTTACACAGGGTAAACCCGCAAAACTCCAGACAGTTTGCATGATCGGGTTACCGGTTGACTCCAGCCCCGAAGGGGCTGTACCCAAGGCAGATGGACACAAGATCGCGTCATAGGTGGCGAAGTACTCGTCAAAAGCACTCATGACGTGAACCATCCGGTCTTTTGCAGCGAGGTAATCAATAGCGGGAGTCGCCATCGATTTTTCAATTCGCGCCCGCAAGGGTTCGCTCAACTGTTCCCGGCTGTTGTGCCATTCCTTCTGCAGGCAAAAAGCCAGCTCGGTCTCGTTGATGGTTTGCAGCCAAGTGGTCACATTGCGCACGATGTCCGGCAAGTCCACGTATTCGACACAATCACCAAGGTGATCCACAAAAGCTTCATAAGCCTCGCGGGCCTCGGGCTCGACTTGGTCCCACCAGGGCGTTTTCACAAAACAAAATTTAGGTCGCAAGGGCGGCTCGGACACGGCCACGTCGAACAAACGACGTGGTGCCTGGCGAGCAGTTGCCGCGTCATGGCCATCGTCACCGGACATGATCTCGGCGACTTTGGCAATGTCTTCGAGGTTGCGCGCAAAAACGCCGACCTCGTCGAGCGAAGGTGACTGGTCCAGTACGCCCGTGCGCGGGAGCAATCCGCGAGAAGGCTTGAAGGCATAGACACCACAAAACGATGCCGGGCGAATCACCGAGCCGTTGGTCTGGGTACCCAGTGCTACCGGCACCATGCCCGCAGCTACCGCCGCCGCAGAGCCACTGGACGACCCCCCGGGGGTGTGTGAGATGTTGTGCGGATTGCAGGTCAGCCCAGGCTGGGTTGTGGCAAATTCTGTGCTCACCGTTTTGCCAAAGATCACAGCACCCGCTGCGCGCAGTCGGGAGACAACAGTGGCATCGCACGCTGAGAAGCGCCCCTTGTGGATCGGGGAGCCGTATTCGGTAGGAAAATCAAAGGTGTCAATGATGTCCTTGACCGCGACGGGCACGCCATACAAAGGACCAGGCAAATGACCTGACATGCGCTCACGCTGCAGGTGCTCAGCTTGCAAGGCCACGATGCGATCATCGCGGTGTGCAAAGGCCTTGATCTTCTCGTCTGCCGCGTCAATAAAGCAACCCAACTTGGCGGTGAATTCCTCCACTGTCTCCTGACCACTGAGCAGATGCTCACGGATTTCCAGGGCCGTGAGTTCCGATATATTTCTAGAAACTTCTGCCATCACTGCGCTTTGAAAAAGTTAGGGTCAACGATCGACTTGTCGTCAAGGTCGCGTTCTATCTCAACCGCTTGGCTGAAGAAATGGTCTGGCAAATAAGTCACCATGGCCGGGTAGACATAGGTCATGGCCAGCGTGAACAAGACCATGCCAACGAAGGGCAAACACCCTTTGAAGATGGTGACCAATTGCAAACTTTTGGGCGCAACCCCTTTCAGATAATAGGCTGACATCGCCATCGGTGGGGTCAGGAACGAGGTCTGCAAATTGATGGCGATCAGGATGCCGAACAGGATCGGATCGATACCATACAAAGGCAGCAAAGGCAAGAAGATGGGGACGAAGATGATGATGATCTCGCTCCATTCCAACGGCCAGCCCAGAATGAAAATCAACAGCTGGGACAACAACAAAAATTGCACTGAAGAGAGGTTCAGCGCCAGCATGAAGTCTTTGACCACATGCTCACCACCCAAGTAAGAGAAGACCGACGCGAAGGTGGCTGCACCCACAAACAGGAAACACACCATGGCCGAAGTACGCGCCGTGAGGTAAACCGATTCGCGCAGGCGCTGCCAGGTGAAAGCGCGGTACACGATGGCCAAAATGATGCCCCCCAAAGCGCCCATGGCGGCTGCTTCGCTGGGGGTGGCCAGACCAAACAGGATGGAGCCCAGCACCGCCATGATCAGCGCGGCCAAAGGCACAAAAGCCTTGAACACCAGCACAATGCTCTCCCAGACGGTGTAGTGCTCTACGTCTTTGGGTTTTGGACATAGCGAAGGATTCAGTGTGGCGCGGACGATGACGTAAATCAGATAAAACAACGCCAGCGTGAAGCCGGGGATGATGGCTGCCGCATAAAGCTTGACCACTGACACGCTGGCCGTGGCTGCATAGACAATCAGCAAGATCGATGGCGGAATCAGGATGCCCAAGGTGCCTCCGGCCGTGATCACGCCGCTGGCCAGTTTTTGGTCATATCCGGCTTTGAGCATGGGCGGCAAGGCGATGAGGCCCATCAGGGTCACAACCGCACCCACGATGCCGGTGGCTGTGGCAAACAGCGCACAAGTCACCAAGGCGGCCACGGCCATGGAGCCCGGCAGGAAACGCAAGCCCACCTGCAAGCTCAGGAACAGCTTGTCCAGGATGTTAGCCCGCTCAATGATATAACCCATGAATAGAAATAGCGGTATCGATATGAGCACATCGTTGTTCATCACGCTGAATGTGTTCTGCGTGAAAAGGTACAGGATGCGGTTGTCCCACATCATCTGGTCGGGGGTGAAATAGGCATAAAAGCCAAATCCGATACCCATGGCCATCAGGGTGAAAGCAATGGGAAATCCAAGGAAAATAAAAACAATAAAAATGCCCAGCATGGCAAGGGCGATGATGGGATCACTCACGATTTTTCTTCCTGTATATGCTGTTGAATTAGCACTTGTTCAAGTTCTTCGACGTCGCCACCGCGGGACAACCACTCGCCAGTACGAATACACACAAGGCAACGCATTACCTCGGAAATGCCGGCGATCAACAAGGTGATGCCAGCAACAAAAATAACTGATTTCAGCGGCCAGACAGGCACGCCTGCCGGGCTGTTGACGCTGGACTCCAGGATGCGGGCACTTTCAAACGCGTAAGCAGCACCGGTGTAAACCATGGCAAAAATAGCCGGAAAATAAAACACGATGTAAAGAGTCAAATCGACCTTGGCTTGCGTCCGGCTGGACCATTTGCGGTAGATGAAGTCGCCACGCACATGGGAGCCGCGAGATACCGCATAGGCCCCCGACATCATGAACAGAGCGCCATACATCATGTAGCTCATGTCAAAAGCCCAAGCTGTAGGGCTGTTCAGCACATACCGCATAAACACCTCGAAGCAGGTGGATGCGGTCAAGATCAGCACACACCACGCAAAAGCATGCCCGATTGACTTGCTGAAAATGTCAATCCTGCGAATCCAGACTTCCATTCGATTTACCTCTTTGCAAACAAAAACAAAGGCTGCCGGAACCAAACCCGACAGCCTTCTAATGAGCCCTATTGTCGGCTATCAGCGCGGCAGCCTGGTCTTCTGGACGTGCTCATAAGCCATTTTGTAATCAGCTTCATTGGTAAAGTGGTAGAAACCAACGCGGCGCGACCAAGCCTTGAAGGAATCATTCACTTCCTTGAACATGTCAACTTCTTTTTCGAGCTTGGCAGTCACGACGTCCCAAGCTGCCAACTGGCCTTTGTAAACGTCTGCAGAGGTACGTGAAACCTGCACCTTGTGCTTGACGATCAACTCCTGCAAGTCTCTGGAATAGCTGTTGTGTGCCAAGGCTGTTGAGGCAGTAGAAGCGGCTTCGGCTGCGTACTTCAGGACGGCCTTCAGGTCAGCGGGCAAAGCGTTGTACTTGTCTTTGTTGAAGATAATTTCAAAGAACTCCTGAGCCTGGTGGAAAGAGCCCATGGAATAGTACTTGGCCACGTCTTGTGCACCAAAACGCATATCAGATGTGGGATTGTTAAATTCGAAGGCATCGATCACGCCGCGCTGCATGGCGGGAACAATCTCGCCGCCGGGCAACTGCGCAACCGACATGCCCAATTCTTGCATCAAGTCAGCCGCCAAGCCGATGGTGCGGTACTTAAAGCCCTTGAGATCAGCCGCCTTCTTGGGTGGGGCCTTCTTGAACCAACCCAATGGCTGTGACGGCATCGGGAAAGTGAAAAAGCCGACGACGTTCAGATTCATCTTGGCAACCAGCTTGTCCCACAGCTGCTGGCCACCGCCAACATGAATCCAGCTCAGGCCAATTTCAGGGGTTGCACCTGTTACAGGGCCTGTACCGAACAGGGAAGCCACCTTGGACTTTCCATACCAGTAGCCAGACACATGGTGACCGCCATCGAGCACGCCTTTGCTGACCGCATCGATGATTTCAAAGGGCTTGACAACTGCACCAGCTGGCAAATACTCAATTTTCAGACGTCCGCCGGACATTTCATTGACACGAGTCACGTATTGCTGAGCCATCTCGCTAAAAATGTCATTGGTGCCCCAGGAACCTTGCATCTTGAACACGATGGGGGCCTGGGCCACGGAGATCATTGGGAAGCCGGCCAAAGGCACAGCCACGGCTGCGGTGGCGGCTTTACCAAAGAAACGGCGGCGGCTGGCTTCAGGCGCGTCAGTCACCGTTGAGGGATGGTCATGTTGCATTTGTGTCATGTGTTTGTCTCCTGTTGAACGTTCAAGCTTGCAAGATGACTGCTTGCATTTGGATGATGCGAGCAGTCAGACTAAGGGTGGCAAGCGAAATGGTACTCCGAAGTTGATCTTCGACAAAAAGGGTTAACCCTGAAAAAGTCACCAAGGTGTCACAACTTCTTGCTGCAACAGTCATGACTTTTGAGTACAGAATGGGCGCCCCGCGTTACAGTTCAGCTTTGTCACACTGTTCAATTGAAGCCAACATGAACCCGATCCAACTCTTTGACACCGCCTCCAGCACCTACACCTACGTGTTGTTTGACACCGCCACGCGTGACGCCATCATCATCGACCCGGTGGACACCCAGTTGGAGCGCGACCTGCAGGTGCTGCGAGATTACGGCTTGAAACTGGTCTGGGCGCTGGAAACCCATGCCCATGCCGACCACATCACCAGTGCCGGGCAACTGGCCGAGCTGGCGGGTGCTAAAACAGCAGCGCCCGCCGGTTGCGGCATCAGCACCGCGGCGGTGCAGCTTGACGACGGCGACACCCTGAGCTTTGGTGCCGAGCAGATGCGCGCCCTGCACACCCCCGGCCACACTGCCGGCAGCATGTGTTTTGTCTGGCGCAATCATGTCTTCACCGGCGACACGCTGCTGATCAATGGCTGTGGCCGCACCGACTTTCAAAGCGGCAGCGCCAAGGCCATGTTTCACAGCCTGACCCAGGTGCTGTTCAAGCTGCCCGACGACACCACGGTCTGGCCCGGCCATGATTACCAAGGCAAAACCAGCTCGAACATTGGTTTTGAAAAAGCCAATAACGCCCGGGTGGCCGGCAAGACCGAGGCTGAATTTGTGGCCACCATGGACGCGCTGCACCTGCCGCCGCCCAAACGCATTCACGAGGCCGTGCCCGCCAACCTGCACGGCGGCCTGCGCCATGATGCGCATGCGTCCAACAGCCTGCAGGTACAGGCTGCCCCTGGCTACGCCGGCGACATCAGCGGTGCGCTGGCCTGGCGCTGGGTACAAAGCGGCGAAGGCGTGGTGGTCGATGTGCGCTCGGATGCCGAACGTGCCTGGGTGGGCTTTGTGCCCGATGCCCCGGCGGTGGCCTGGAAACAGTGGCCCGGCATGGTAAACAACCCCAACTTCGATGCCGAGCTGCTGGCTGCCGTGCCAGCCGGCAAAAAAGTGGCGCTGCTGTGCCGCAGCGGCGTGCGCTCGATTGCCGCCGCCAAACGCGCCACCGAGCTCGGACTGGAGGCTTACAACATTCTGGAAGGTTTTGAGGGCGATCCCGACAGCCATGCCCAGCGCGGCCGCCTGGGCGGCTGGCGTTTGAGCGGTCTGCCCTGGCGTCAGAGCTGATAATGCTGCCATGACATTTTTGGCCATTGATATTGGCAACACCCGCCTGAAGTGGGCCTTGCACACCGCGCCACAGCGCAACGCACCCTTATTGGCTCAAGGTGTCGAATTTCTGGAAAACATTGACCGCCTGGCCAGCGGCGACTGGGTTGGCCTGCCACATCCGGCGCGCATGCTGGGCTGCACCGTGGCGGGCGACGCCATCAAGCGCCGGGTCGAAGAACAGATGGAACTGTGGGACGTGTCCGCCAACTGGGTGGTGGCCAACAGCCATGAGGCCGGCCTGAGCAACGGTTACGACTATCCCGCGCGCCTCGGGGCCGACCGCTGGGTGGCCATGATCGGAGCCTGGCACCGCAGCCTGGCACAGGGCCCGGCGCGCCCGCTGGTGGTGGTGATGGTGGGCACCGCAGTCACCGTGGACGCCATCGACACGCAGGGCAAATTTTTGGGCGGACTGATTTTGCCCGGCCACGGCATCATGCTTCGCGCACTGGAATCCGGCACCGCCGGCCTGCATGTGCCCACCGGCAATGTGTGCGAATTTCCCACCAACACCAGTGACGCCCTGACCAGCGGCGGCACCTACGCCATTGCCGGCGCGGTCGAGCGCATGGTGCAGCACCTGCGCCAGCACTGCGGCACCGAGCCGCGTTGCATCATGACCGGTGGTGCTGGCTGGAAAATGGCACCCAGCATGTCGGTACCTTTCGAGCTGGTAGACAACCTGCTGTTTGACGGCCTGCTGGAGTTGGCGGCGCACCGGTTTGGCTGAGCGGCCGGATGGCTTTTCGGGGGTCCATCGCGGCGAGGGCGCCGCTCCCACATGGCGCCGCGCCTACAGGGGTTTTAGCCAGGCCTCGGCCAGCCGCACCCAGTAAGTCGCGCCGAGCGGCAGCAGGTCATCGTTGAAGTCGTAGCTGGGGTTGTGCAGCATGCACGGCCCGCCGCCGTGGCCCAGGGCGCGGTGGTCGCCGTCGCCATTGGCAATGAAGGCATAACAACCCGGCTTGGCCTGCAGCATGAAGGAAAAATCCTCGGCGCCCATGGTCGGCTCCTGCGCCAGCACCTGGTCCGCGCCCACAATCCCGGCCATCACCTGGCGCGCAAAGTCGGCCTCGGCGGCGCTGTTGATGGTGGGCGGGTAGTTGCGCTTGAACTCAAAGTCAGCATGCAAACCTGAGGCGGCACAAAGATGCTCGGTCATCACCCGCATGCGCTGCTCGATCTGGTCCAGCACCGCCAGAGAAAAGGTGCGCACCGTGCCCTGCAGCTCGCAACGATTCGGAATCACGTTGGTGGCTTCGCCGGCGTGGATCATGGTGACCGAGATCACGCCCGCCTCAATGGGCTTGAGGTTGCGGCTGATGATGGTCTGGAACGACTGCACCAGCTGGCAGGCCACCGGCACCGGGTCGAGCGCGTTGTGCGGCATGGCCGCGTGGCCACCCTTGCCATGAATCGTGATCCTGAACTCGTTGCTGGAGGCCATCACCGGGCCCGCGCTGGCGGCAAACTGGCCAAACTGCAAGCCCGGCCAGTTGTGCATGCCGAACACCGCGTCCATGGGGAACTGCTCAAACAAACCGTCCTGGATCATCTCGCGGGCACCGCCGCCGCCTTCTTCAGCGGGCTGAAAGATCAGGTAAACCGTGCCGTCAAAGTTGCGGTGCGTGGCCAGGTACTGCGCCGCAGCCAGCAGCATGGCGGTGTGGCCGTCGTGGCCGCAGGCGTGCATCTTGCCGGGCAGGGTGCTGGCGTGGGCGAAGGTGTTGGCCTCCTGCATCGGCAGCGCGTCCATGTC
>JBASJO010000647.1:0-1727 GCA_049655365.1 Rhodoferax sp.
GTGCTGGCCAACCGCATGAAATTGACCCTGCGGGAGGGCGACACCCTGGCGCGTTTGGGGGGCGACGAGTTCGTGGCGGTGCTGGTCGACGTGGCCAACGACGCCGAGCTGCTGCCCATGCTGAACCGCTTGTTGGCCGCGATCGCCGAGCCCATCGTTTTTAACGATGCCCGCTTGCAGGTCACGGCCAGCCTGGGGGTGACCTTTTACCCGCAGGAGTCGGACATTGATGCCGACCAGTTGCAGCGCCAGGCCGACCAGGCCATGTACCAGGCCAAGCTGCTGGGCAAGAACCGGTTTCATATTTTCGACCCCGAACACGACCGCAGCGTTCGGGGTCACAACGAGAGCATCGAGGAAATCCGGAAGGCGCTGGGCGGTGGTCAGCTGACGCTGTACTACCAGCCCGAGGTCAACATGCGCAGTGGCCGGCTGGTGGGCGTGGAGGCACTGATCCGCTGGCAGCATCCGACCCGTGGCCTGCTCGGACCGGGGCTTTTTTTGCCCGTCATCGAGAACCATGCGCTGGCGATCGACGTGGGCGAATGGGTCATCCATACCGCGCTCGATCAGGTGCAGGCCTGGCAGGCTCAGGGGCTTGATCTGCCGGTCAGTGTCAACGTGGGCGCGCGCCAGTTGCAGCAGCGCGATTTTCTCGCTCGCCTGCAAACCATTCTGGCCCAACACCCGACGGTGCTGTCCGGACGGCTGGAACTCGAAGTTCTGGAAACCACCGCGCTGGAAGATATCAGCGGGGTGACCCATGTCATTGAGCAATGCCGGCTGATGGGGGTGTTGTTTGCGCTCGACGATTTTGGTACCGGCTACTCGTCGCTGAACTACCTCAAGCGGCTGCCGGTGGCGCGCATCAAGATTGACCAGAGTTTTGTCCGTGACATGCTCGACGATGCCGACGACCTGGCGATTTTGCAGGGGGTCATCGGTCTGGCCCATGCGTTCAAGCGCGAGGTCATCGCCGAAGGGGTTGAAACTCTGGCACACGGCAGCGCCCTGCTGCAGCTGGGCTGCGAACTGGCCCAAGGTTACGGCATTGCCAAGCCCATGCCCGGGGCCGAGTTGTTGCAGTGGTCGCGGCGCTGGCAGGCCGACGCGACCTGGATGCGCGGGCTCAGCCAGCAGCCGTCGGCGCCGCCGCTGGCTGCTAGCATCACGCCTTTGAAAGCAGCTTCATGAAACTTTATATCGGCAACAAGAATTATTCGTCCTGGTCGATGCGCCCCTGGGTGCTGCTGACCCAGGCTGGCATCCCGTTTGAAGAAGTGATGTTGCGCTTTGACGCCTTTACCCCGGATTCAAACTTCAAGGCGGCGCTGCGCGACTTGTCGCCCACGGGCAAGGTGCCGGTGCTGGTGGACGGTAACCTGGTGGTGTGGGACACGCTGGCCATTGCCGAATACCTGGCCGAGCAGTTTCCTGAGAAAGCGCTTTGGCCCCGCGACAAGGCTGGCCGGGCGCGTGCACGCAGCCTGTGTGCCGAAATGCACAGCGGCTTTACCGGCCTGCGCGGCCATTGCCCGATGAACATCGAGGCCAGCCTGCCCGCGGTGGGTGCGCTGGTCTGGCGTGACCAGCCAGCCGTGCGCGCCGACCTGGCCCGCCTGATCGCCATGTGGCGGCAATGCCTGGACGAACACGGTGGCCCCATGTTGTTTGGCGACTTCAGCGTGGCCGATGCCTTTTATGCCCCGGTCTGCATGCGCCTGCGC
>JBASJO010000648.1:0-2195 GCA_049655365.1 Rhodoferax sp.
GCCACGGCCGGTGCGCCGGCCAGGGGCAATTCAAGCGGTGGTGCCACCCCGCTCAGCTCATCCAGAGGACGCACGTACAAATCGGTCAAGCGCGCAGGACTCACCTCGGCCGTGGGCAGGTCAAACACCACCTCGCCGTCGCGCAACCCCACAATGCGCGGGAAGTGCTGCAGCGCCATGTCGACATGGTGCAAGGTGGCGACCAGGGTGGCCTGCTGCTCACGCGCCACCGCGGTGATCGACGCACAGGCCTGGCGCGCACGCTCGGGGTCAAGGGCCGATAGCGGCTCATCCACCAGCAACAGGCGCGCATTGGCCACCGCCAGCCGCGCCAGGCCGACGCGCTGGCGCTCGCCGCCCGAGAGCCGGTCAACGCGTTCGAACAGTTTCTCTGCCACATCGAACCGCGCCAGTGCGGCTTCAGCCAGTTCGATTTTCCGTGGGTAGAGCAAGTTACCCAGGCTTTGCCACAAGCCCATGCCCGGCAACAGGCCGGCCAGCACCGCAGTGATAACCCGCTGCCGGGCCGGTAACGGTGGCACTTGCGGGGCCAGACAAAATTGGCCGCGCAAACGCTGCAGGTCTGCGCTGCGCAAGGCCCAGGGGTCGCGCCCGTCCAGCAGCAAGTGGCCTCCAATCGGCTTGAGGGCGCAGGCCATCAGGTGCAGCAGCGTGGTCTTGCCTGCCCCCGACGGGCCGATGATGGCCACCTGCTCGCCCTGCGCCAGCGCCAGGTCGATAAGCTTGAGCGCCGGCGCCGCGCTTGCCCGGGCTGACGGGTGTTGTGCCGAGCAGGCTTGTAGTGCAATCTGCATGACTAAAACCGAGCACCAAGGCTAATGTCAGCCGAACCTGTCATTGCGAACACAGTGACAAGACAAATAGCCGTCATTACTTGAGCAAACCAGCACTGCGCGCTGCGGCTTCAATGCCCTTGTAATTGGCGGCCTCGGTGGGGATAAAACGGCTGGCGCGTTGCAGGTCCAGCAGCGCCTTGCCTTCGGGGGTATTGCTGTTCAGGTCGAGAAAGGCCTGGGTGAGCTTGGTGCGCAGGGCGGCTGGCATGTCGGCGTGCACGGTCCAGTTGTAATCAAAATAAGCCGGGGTGGTGTAGAACACCCGAACCTTGCTGGTGTCGACCTTTTTGTCGGCGACAAACTTGTCCCAGACCGAAATGTTCAGGGCGCCGGCGTCGACCTTGCCCGCTGCCACGGCCGCGATGGTGGCGTCGTGGGCGCCCGAGAACGCCACGCGCTTGAGGTCGGTGTCGGGGTTGATTTTGGCCTCAAGCAAATAATTGCGCGGCATCAGGTGGCCGGAGGTGCTCGACGCCGAGCCAAAACTGAGCGTTTTGCCTTTCAGGTCGGCCAGCGCCAAGATGCCCGGCTGCGACGTGATGAAGACCGATTTGAAATTGGCGTCTTCGGCGCGCTGCACCAGCGGCAGCACCTTGCCGCCGGAGCGCACGTTGGCCTGGACAAAGGTGAAGCCGCCGAACCAGGCCATGTCGACCTGTTTGTTCACCAGCGTTTCCACCGCCGCGGCGTAGTCGGACACCGGGGTGAACTCCACCTTCATGCCGAGTTTTTGCGACAGGTAGGCCACCAGCGGTGCGGCTTTGCGTGCCAGTTCGGTGGGAGATTCGTCCGGGATGGCGGTGATCTTGAAGACCTGCTGGGCCAAGGCCTGGGTGGTGAAACCCAGAACGGCGCAGGCCAGCAGGGCGCGCACGGCAAAGCGACGTGAAGTCATGAGCATGTAGAGCTTTCTTGTGTGTAAGTTGAAGAGGTTGACGCATGTCAAGGTGCGGCAAAACCGGGGCAATGGTAATCAGAAATGCAATTTGCTGCCGTGGGCGCTACGATGAGGTCCCAGCCAACCGCACCGCCCCATGAAAACGCCTGTATTTGTCCAACTGCACCACGACAGTGCCGAGCACATCCGCCAGGAGCTGCTACAGGGCCTGACGGCCAACCCGCAGCCCGGCGGCGCCACGGTGGCACCGAAGTTTTTGTACGACGCGCTGGGTTCGCGCCTGTTCGAGGCCATCACCGAGCTGCCCGAGTACTACCCGACGCGCACCGAGGCGGCGATTTTTTCAACGCATGCCCAGGCCATGGCACGGGCCGCGCCGCCGGGCGCCACGTTGATTGACCTGGGCGCAGGCAACTGTGGCAAGGCCGCTGGCCTGTTTG